>NZ_JBPGXU010000030.1:0-38547 GCF_056755675.1 Luteibacter sp. KNZ12-1A
CATGGCCGCGCAGCGGCATCCTTTCCCGAGCGACGGTGCAACCGGAGCGACGAGGGTGGCGGCCGACGGCTCTGCCCACGCCGCCCGCCGCCGCGGGATCGCCGACAGGGTCGGCTCCCACCAGAAAAAAACGCCCCGACAAAGCGGGGCGTTCCGTGAAACCGTATCGGTCGAAATGCCGCTTCAGTGCACGGTGAAAAGCTTGTCGAAGCCCGCGATGCGCAAGGTGTTGCGCAGGTCGGCGCCGGCGTTGACGATGCGGATCTCGGCGCGGTCGCCGCCAGCATGCTCGCGCAGCAGCATGAGCATGCCTAGCGCCGAACTGTCCATGGCCGTGACCTGTTCCAGGTCCAGCACGTAGCTGCGCGCCGGGCTGACCTCGCCCAGGCAGGCGTCATGGAAAGCGCGATGGATCGAGAAGTCGAAGCGCTCGCCCAGATGGAGGGTGAGGCAGCCCTGCTCGGTGTCGTGATGCACGTTGATGGCCATGGATGCTTTCCTCAGAACAGATCGATGTCGCCGGCAGCCATGGACTGCTGGAGGGCGGGACCGCGCGAGCGCAGGCGGGCACGCTCACGCTGCTCGGCCAGGCGGGAACGGACGCGCTGGGCGCGGGCGCCGAGCTCGCTCGCGTCGGCGGGCGCGCAAGCCAGTTCCTCGATGTCGCGGGTGCAGTCGGCGGTGATTTCCTGGAGCTCGACCAGGCGCGAACGGGTCTGGTGCAGCAACTGGCTGAGGATGTCCTCGAACTGCAGGGAGCGGATCGTCGTGGAGACGTCGTTGCCCAGGCCACGGTTGATCGAGGCGGCTTCATCGGCCGCCGCACTGGTGCGGGCGTTGGACTCAGTGATGGTCGCCATCATCTCGTCGATGCCGCCCTTGGCGGATAGCGCCACGTTCATGTCCTGCGACGCCATGTTGCCGACGAGCTCACGCAGCTGTTCCATCGCGGTGCGCGAACGCTCCACGTGCGTGCCGATCTTCTCGTTGAACTGGTTGCTGTGCTGGGCGAGGTTGCGGATTTCGCCCGCCACCACCGCGAAACCGCGGCCGGACTCACCGGCGCGCGCGGCCTCGATCGCCGCGTTCAGCGCCAGCAGGTTGGTCTCTTCCGCGATCGTGTTGACGTTCTTCAGCAGCGCGAACACGGCGTCCATCTCCTTCGCCATGCCGTCGATGCGGTAGACGATGCGCAGGCTCTCGCGCGACAGCTGGACGATCAGGCCCACGAAGTGCTCAAGCAGGCCAGCCGTACGGTCGGCGAAGTCCTGCACCGAGATGCCCTTGCCACCGCCCTCGATGATTTCGCTGAGCAGTTTCTGCTGCTTGCCGGTCTTGTGAGAAAGGCCGTTGAAACCGCCGCCCAGTTCGGCGACGGCGTCGCGCAGCAGGTCGAGCGCCTGGTTGAGTTCGCGGCTGGCATGGCCGAGTTCGTCGACGATGGCGCTACGGACGTCTTCCATCGCTTCGCGCACCGACGCCTCGTCGCTGGCGTGGCTGCTCAGTACCACTTCCACTTCGGGCACCGGGGCGGAACGCAAGCTGATCGCGATCCAGGTCGCGGTCAGGAGGGCCACCACGACCGGGGCGACCCAGGCCGAATGGAACACCAGGACCAGTACCAGCGCGATCGCGCTGGCGGTGAAGCCGACGGAGTGTTCGTTCTTCGGGATCAACATGATGACGTCTCGTTGTTCAGGTGCCGACGCGGGCGGCGGCGGGCACGGGGGTATGGGCAAGCGCGAGCAGGCGCGCGGCGATGGCGTCTAGCGGCAACATCTCACTGGCGGCACCCGCCTTCCACGCGGCGCCGGGCATGCCCCAGACCACGGAACTGGCTTCGTCCTGGACCAGGGTCGGCGCGCCGATTTCCTTGAGTTCGCCAAGACCGCGCGCACCGTCGTCGCCCATGCCGGTAAGCAGGCAGCCGATGGTGGCGGCGCCGACACTGGCCGCCATGGAGCGGAACAGCACGTCGACGGCCGGCTTGTGCCGGTTCACGGGCGGACCGTCGTGCAGGCGACAAACGTGGCGCGCGCCATCCCACATCACCAGCAGGTGCTGGCTGCCGGGAGCGATGTACGCATGACCCGGCTGGATGGGCTGGCCATCGCGTGCCTCGCACACGCGCATCGCGGAGCAGGAATCCATGCGTGCGGCGAACGGGCCGCTGAAAGCCGCCGGGATGTGCTGGGTGATGACGATGGGCGGTGCCGTGGGCGGCATGGCTTCGAGCACGACACGAATGGCTTCCGTGCCGCCGGTGGACGCGCCGATGGCGATGATCCGCGTGCCGCCGCGGCTGCCCGCCGTCTGCGTGCGCGGCAACACCGCGTCGGCGGAGAATCGCGGTGCGACGTCCAGCCTGGCCACCGCGGTGCGCTCGCGCGGCTTCGCGCCGGCGGCGAGTCGCACCTTGGCGCAGATCTCGGGCGCATGCTCCATGAAAGTGTTGGCCAGGTCGGCGGCGGGCTTGGTGAAGAAGTCCACCGCTCCCAGCTCCAGCGCGCGAAGCGTGACGTCGGCACCTCGCTCGGTCAGCGTCGACACCATCACCACCGGCATCGGCCGAAGACGCATCAGGTTCTCGAGGAAGGTCAGGCCGTCCATGCGTGGCATCTCGACGTCGAGCGTGAGCACGTCGGGATTGAGTTGCTTGATCTTGTCGCGGGCGATCAGCGGGTCCGCGGCGGTGCCGACCACCTCGATGCCCGGGTCGGACTCGAGCATGGTCGACAGCACCTTACGCACCAGGGCCGAATCGTCGACGATGAGAACGCGTACTTTCTGCATGGGCACTTGCAACTCGGTGGTGGAACGATGATGAGGCGAGGCCCCCGACGACATGCGTCAGAACAACTCCACCTCTCCCTTTATCGGATCGTCGGCCAATCGCTTGAGGTATCGTCTCTCGCGATCGGCCAGGCTGTGGTCGTGGGTGGCGCGCAACTGGCGCACGCGGACCTTGCCGCTCACCGGGAAGAACTGCACCTGGCGCGGGTAGATGTCGCCCACATCGGCCGCGCACAGCTTCAATTTCTCCGTGGCGATATAGCGCTGCACGAACGCGATGTTGCGCTGGCCGATGTCGGTCATGGTGGCCAGCACGCGGCCACCGCCGAAAATCTTCACTTCGAGGTCGTCGCGTTTTCCGCCCGCCTTGAGGATGGCGTTGATCAGCTGTTCCATGGCGTCGTTGCCGTAGCGCGCGGCGCGGCCGACCGTGGAACTCCAGCTGTCGCGCTCACCCGCCGGCTCGGGCAGCATGAAATGGTTCATGCCGCCGATACGGCGCCGCACGTCGCGCACGCACGCCGACACGCAGGAACCCAGCACCGTGGAAATCATTTCTTCCTGCGTGCTGACGTAATACTCGCCCGGCAGGATCTTCACCGTGACCACTTCCTGCGCAGGGTCCCAGAACCGGCGCACGTGCTCGAAGCCCGGTAGCACGCTCTTCGGGTCGAAACCTACGAAGGTTCGTGGTTGTACGACGAACGTGTCGCTCATGTACGCTTCCGGTAGACCGTCCGGCCGATCAGGTCGAAGTCCTCGGACAGTCCGTACATGGATTCCGAGTGACCGAGGAACAGGTAGCCGCGGCTTTCCAGCATGCCGGCATAACGGGAAAACAGGCGCTGCTTCGTCGGCTTGTCGAAGTAGATGACGACGTTGCGGCAGAAGATCGCGTCGAACTTGCCCTGCATCGGCCACTCGTGCAGCAAGTTCAAGGGCTGGATGGCGACCAGTTCGCGCAGGCGCGGATGCACCAGTGCATAGCCGTCGTAGGCACCTTCGCCACGCAGGAACCAACGCTTGCGCCGGGCGTCGCTGACGCCGCCGAGGCGGTCGATCGCGTACATGCCCTTGCGCGCGGCCTCGAGGGCCTGCGGCGACAGGTCGGTGGCGAGGATCTTCGCATCCACGTTGGCACCGGTGCGTTCGAGCGCCTCGGCGAGCACCATCGCGATGGCATAGGGCTCTTCGCCCGTGGAACAACCCGCGGACCAGATGCGCAGGCGGCCGCCGCCACGCTTTTCTTCAAGCCAGCGTGGCAGTAGCTCGTCCACGAGCATGTCGTAGTGGTGCATCTCGCGGAAGAACGAGGTGACGTTCGTGCTGATGCAGCTGGCCAGTTCGCCGAGTTCGGACGCGGGATCGCGGCGCAGCAGGTCGCAGTAACCGGCGAAGCCGGAGAGACCCAGCGCGCGAAGACGACGGAGCAAGCGTCCCTGGACCAGTTGGCGCTTATGTTCGCCGAGCGAGATACCGCAGTGCTGCAGCACGAACTCACGAAGAAAGGTGAATTCGGCTTCGCCGAGGCTGGGCCCCGTCGCGCTCGCCAGCCCGACGGCATCGCCGTTGTTGACGAGCGCGCTCATCGATCAGAACTCCTTCCACGCACCGGCGTCGGCGGACTCCGCCGGGCGCGGCGCACGCGGGGCCGGCGCGCTGCGCACGGCGGCGAACACGGTTTCCATCTCTTCCTTGGCCACGTCCTTGCGGACGCCCTTGCCCGCCGCCTTGGCGGAGGCCTGGCCGGCGATCTGGAAGAAGGCGACCTGACGGCTGAGCTCGGTGGCCTGCTCGTGCATGGCACGCGCGGCGGCGGCCGATTCCTCGACCAGCGCGGCGTTCTGCTGGGTCATCTCGTCCATCTGCAGCACGGCGTGGTTCACCTGATCGATGCCGGCGGACTGCTCGGAGCTGGCGGCGGCGATCTCGGCGACGATGTCGGTCACCTTCTTCACGCTCTCGACGATCTCGGCCAGGGCCTTGCCCGACTGGTCGACCAGTTCGGAACCGGTCTTGACCTTGCTCGCGCTGTCGTTGATGAGGCCCTTGATCTCCTTGGCGGCGTTGGCCGAGCGGCCGGCGAGGTTGCGCACCTCGGTCGCCACGACGGCGAAGCCACGCCCCTGCTCGCCCGCACGCGCCGCTTCCACGGCGGCATTGAGTGCCAGCAGGTTGGTCTGGAAGGCGATCTCGTCGATCAGGCTGACGATGTCGGAAATTTTCTTGCTCGAACTGTTGATCTCGCGCATGGCGACGACCGTCTGCGCGACGACCTCGCCACCGCGCTCGGCCTGCTCGCGCGCGCCACGGGCCAGCTGGTTGGCGTGGCTGGCGTTCTCGGCGTTCTGCTTCACCGTGGAGGTCATCTCCTCCATCGACGAAGCGGTTTCCTCCAGGCTGGAGGCCTGCTCCTGGGTGCGCTGCGAGAGGTCGTCGTTGCCGCGCGAGATCTGCTGCGCGGCGGTGCTGACCGAACCGGACCCGTGGCGCACTTCCGAGACGATGGCGCTGAGGCGCTCGTCCATCGCGCGGAACGCGGCCTGCAGCTGGCCGAGTTCGTCGTTGCGGGTGACCTGGATGTCGTGGCCAAGCTTGCCTTCCGCGATCTGGTGCGCGACGTCCACCGTCTGTGCCAGGGTGCGGATGATCGAGCGGATCACCAGCACGGCGATCAGCAGGCAGACGAACAGGCCGATGGCCAGCGACGCGATGCTGACTGCGCGGACCGTCTTGTACTGTGCGCTCTCCCTGGCGTAGATGGCTGCCGCTTCGTCGCGCTTGGCTTCGACCAGCTTGGTCAGCTGGTTCTGGCGGTCCATCAACAAGGGGCGCACCTGGAGTTCGAGCACGTCGGAAGCGCCCTGGTCCCCCTGGTTAAGCGCATCGACCATGTCCGACTTCGCCTGGTCGTAGTCCGCGTTCGTCGCCTGCCACTTGTCGTAGAGCTTCTTGACGTCGGCGGACATCGGAACCTTCAGGAACTCCACCTTGGTGGTATTCATGTCGGCCTGGTACTTCTGGAACTCGGCGACTTTCTGCTTCACCTGGTCGGGGTTGCCGACCTTCGCCGCGGCCTCGCCCAGCACGATGAAGGACATCAGCGAGTTCGTGTTGATGCGGGTCAGCATCTCCGAAGGAACCAGCTCCTCCTGGTAGATCTGGCGCATGCCTTCGTTCTGGAAGTGCATCGCGCCCAGGCCGACGGCCGCGCCGCCCAGGAGCATGAGCGTGAGCAAACCGAGTACGCCGTAGAGACGACCGCGGACGGTCAGGGCGGGAACTTTGAACTTGAACTTCTTCATCACGATTCCAATCGGCAAAGTGCGGCAAAGGCAAACCGGGCATCACATGCCGGCTGGCTCGTGGCCGCCGGCGCGTTCGTAGGCTCAGGCGACGGCTTTCACTTCCGGCGAGGCCAGGGCGACCTCGAGCATCTGGGCGTCTTGCGGTTGCAACAGGCGGTCCACGTCGAGCAGCAGCACCATGCGCTCGCCGACGGAAGTCAGGCCCTTGAGGTATTCGGTGTCCACCGTGGTGCCCATGTCGGGGACCGGACGGACCGCGGCCGGCAGCACGTCGATCACATCGGAGACCGCGTCGACCACGACGCCGAACTGACGCCCGGCGACCATCACGATCACGCAGACGGTGGTGGCGGTGTATTCCTCGGAGGCCAGGCCGAAGCGCAGGCGCAGGTCCAGCACGGGGACGATGGCGCCACGCAGGTTGAGCACGCCCAGCACATAGGGCGGTGCCTGCGGAATGCGCGTGACCGGTGTCCAGCCACGGATCTCGCGAACGGCGAGGATATCGACGCCGTATTCCTCGCTGCCGAGGTTGACGGTGAGGTACTGCGCGGCCTCGTCGGACGCATCGGTAGCGGTGGCGTAGCTGGCTTGCTGATTCATGTCGTTCCCACGGCGGATCGGATCGGCGGTTCGGGACCCCTTCCCCAGGGGTATCGGCCGCGGCCGCGGGGACTTGAGGGCGAAGTACGCCGGATTTGGCCAAGAGCCCAAGCCACCGGCAGGCGCCCAAGGGGCGAGCCGACTCCCGCAAGAAGCCTCGTTCTGGTGGGAACCTTGCTCTGGAAGAAACCTTGGCTCTCGACTTTGTCGGCGATCCCGCGGCAGCGGGCCAGGTTGAGGCAAGCACCCATCGCCGACAAAGTCGGCTCCCACAAGGCCGGCTCCCACCTCAAGCAGCCAGCACAGCTGACTCAAGCAGCCTTGCGCCGCCCCTGCATGCGAACCAGCCCCGTCACATCCGCGATCAACGCCACCGAGCCGTCGGCCAGGATCGTCGCACCGGAAATCCCAGCCACCCGGCGATAATTGGCCTCCAACGACTTCACCACCGCCTGCTGCTGCCCGATCAACTCGTCGACGAACAGGCCGATACGCGTGCCCTCGCCTTCCACCACGATGACGATGCCCTCGTCGAGGGCGCGCCGGCGTCCCGCACAACCGAAGACATCGAACAGGCGGACGATCGGCAACCAGTGCTCGCGAAAACGGAACAGTTCGCCACCACCGGCCACGCTACGGACGGCATCCGGCTTCACTTGCACGGATTCGACGATCGAAACCAGAGGCACGATATAGGTCTCCTCGCCCACTGCGGCGGTGAGGCCGTCGATGATCGCGAGGGTGAGCGGCAAGGTGATCGTGAACGTGGTGCCACTGCCCTGCACGCTGCGGATGCCGACGGTACCGCCGAGATCCATGACGTTGCGGCGGACCACGTCCATGCCCACGCCACGGCCGGAAAGGTCGGTGGTGGCGGCGGCGGTGGAGAAGCCTGCCTCGAAGATCAGGTCGGCCACGGCGTCGTCGGACATGCCCTCGCCCGAGGCGATGATGCCGCGCTGGATGGCCTTGGCCACGATGGCGTCGCGGTTCAGGCCCGCGCCATCGTCAGCCACTTCCACCACGATGGAGCCGCCGCGATGGAAGGCCTCCATGCGCAGCGTGCCGGTGTCGCCCTTGCCCGAGGCGAGGCGCTTCGAGGGCACTTCCAGGCCGTGATCGATGGCGTTCCGCACCAGGTGGACCAGCGGATCGCCGATCTTCTCCAGCACGGTCTTGTCCAGTTCGGTGGTCTCGCCACGGAGATCGAGCACGACCTTCTTGTCGAGCTTCTGCGCCAGGTCGCGGACCAGGCGCGGGAAGCGGTTGAACACCGTGCTGATCGGCAGCATGCGGATGCTCATGACGCTTTCCTGCAACTCGCGCGTATGACGCCCGAGCTGGGCGAGGCCATGGCGGAGCATTTCCAGCTGCGATGCATCCACGCCGTCGTGGAACTGGCTCAGCATCGACTGCGTGATGACAAGCTCGCCGACGAGATTGATCAGGGTGTCGATCTTCTCGATGCCGACGCGGACCGAGCTGGATTCGCTGTTGGCGGCCGGCTCGCGCACGGCGCGTGGCGGCGCGGCCGCGGCCGGTGCGGCGACGACCGGTGCCGGCGCGGCGATGCGCGGCGTCAGCGTGAGGTCGCAGTCGCCGTCCACCCAGTCGAATACGCCCTCGACGGCCGTGCGCTTGGCACCGGCATCGAGGCGGAGCGTCCAGCCGAGGTAGGACGATGACGCGTCCACGTCGGCCAGCGGGGGAAGCTTGCTGGCGTCGCATTCGACACTCAGCGGCCCGAGGGCGGCGAGTTCGCGGAACATGCGCGCCGGATCGTTGCCTGTCTTCAGCAGGTAATCGAACGGGCGGAAGGCGATGTCCCAGCCTTCGATCGCTTCCATCGGTGCGGCGGCCTTCACGGACGCCGGTGCGGCGGAGCCACCGGACACCATGGCCGACAATTCGGCCAGCAAGGCCTGGCTCTCGGCGGTGGCCGCCGGTTGGCCCGCCATCGACAACGCCAGCATGTCGCGAACGGTGTCGCCCGAGCGGAGCAGCAGTTCCACCACGGCCTTTTCCATCGGACGGCGGCCACTGCGGACCTCGTCCATCAGGTTTTCCGCCACGTGGGTGAAGGCGGCCACATCGGTGAAGCCGAACGTCGCCGCACCGCCCTTGATCGAATGGGCGGCGCGGAACACGACGTTGATCAGTTCCGGATCGTCGGCGCCCTCGTCCAGCGCGAGGAGGGCCTGCTCCATGGCGTCGAGACCGTCGAGGCTCTCTTCGTGGAACGCCTTGTGGAATTGCGCCAGATCGACTTTGGACATGGGTGGACCCTAGATTGCCGGAACGTCTTGGAACGGATTAACCGAGCACGCGGGCCACGGTGGCCAGCAGCTGGTCGGGATCGAACGGCTTCACCAGCCAGCCCGTGGCGCCGGCGGCCTTGCCTTCCATCTTCTTCTCGGGATTGGATTCGGTGGTCAGCATGAGGATCGGCACACCGCTATAACCCGGGCGCGTGCGGATCTCGCGAACCATCGTGATGCCGTCCATCACCGGCATGTTCACGTCGGCGAGAATCAGGTCGAACTTGTGGTTACCCGCCGAATCCAGGGCCGCCTGGCCATTGTCGGCTTCTTCGACATCGTGGCCGGCGCCACGCAGGGTGAAGGCGACCATGCTGCGCATGGAAGCCGAATCGTCTACCGCGAGAATCTTTGCCATGGGAGCACCTTCAGTTCACGCCGGGCTGGGCCGGCAGTTCAATCAAAGCATCGAGGCCGAGCGTGGACACGCCACGGCGGAGGGTGTCGCTGACCCCGGTCCAGACCACGGGGACGCCCGCGGCACGCGCATCGCGCGAGAAGGCCGCGAGTACCTGGAGCGCGGCGGTGTCCGTCTGGGCCACGGCGGCCGCGTCGATGTCGACCGCCTGCCCTGCGGACAGGGCAGCCAGCAGCGTCTCGCGCAAGGCCGGGGCGCTACCGATACGCAGGTCCGCATCCAGCGTGAGCGGGGCGCGGGGCGTGTCTTTGGAGGATTTTTTCGCCATCGTCCGTACCGTTGGGACCCTTGGTGGGCATCGCCCGGGGGGCGTTCGATGGGCTTATCGGCTGGGTTGGGGAAAGCTTTAGGGGGCTGGGTACCCTAACCGACCCCGTTATGCCTGAGTGGAACCTGGATATGGCAGATCCGCAGCTGACCGAGACAAGCAAGTTCCTGAGTTATGTGTTGCGACACGAGCCGGAGGCCATCGGGCTGGAGCTCGACAGTCAAGGCTGGGCCAGCGTCCAAGAATTGATCAAGAAGGCTGCTGGGGCGGGCAAGGTGCTGGACGTCGAATTGATCGACGAAGTTATCCGGACGAGCGACAAAAAGCGGTTCACACTTTCGGATGACAGGGCACGTATCCGCGCGGCTCAGGGGCACTCCTCAGTCGGTGTGAGCATTGAGTACGCTGAGGTGGTGCCGCCAGAAGTGCTCTATCACGGCACAGCCTTCCATCATCTCGAGTCGATTCGGAAAAACGGGCTCATCGCTGGGGCGAGGCAACATGTGCATTTATCGAGTGACGAGGCCACGGCGGTAAAAGTGGGGTCTCGCCACGGAAAGCCCGTAGTACTCGCGGTTCAGACGGGACGAATGCACCAGGCCGGCCTCAAGTTCTTTCAGGCGGAGAACGGGGTCTGGCTGACCGATCGAGTTCCTGCTGAATATCTCGAATAATGCGAGCAGTGCGCCAAATCCCCAACGTCTCACCCAAGGACATCATCAAATCCCAGATCGCAAGCACTCAAATCCAGAAGACATAGCTCCTTCATGAAGTTGAGGACATCGAGACTCAACATGTCCCCGATTACTCTCCGCGCTCCGACACGTGAACCTCGTGATCATTTATGGCTTGCGCCAACCAAGCAATAAAGTCCTTCACCTCGCCCCTTCCTTCCCACCCTGGCGAAGCAAAAGCGTGAACGTACACAACCCGAGGAGAAGAGGATAGGTCGGTTCCGTCGAAACACGCTACATCGTCCGCATCCTCTAACTTCGCGAATGGGATGAGTATCCTTCCTGGATACTGTTTTCGAAGCTCATCCATCCAGAAATCTGCATGAACCTGGTAGTCGCATAGAAACCACCAAGGCTCCAGATCGGGCCTGGTTTCCGAACTTACGAATTCGATAAAGCTGGCCGGCATGACAAATCCGTCAGGGAGCTTATCTTCATCGTATAAGTAGCGCCTTGTCATTTCCCTTTCCCTGTTACCTTTGGTCCAACAGGTGAACCGAACGGGTCAGTTTCCGAGCCCCCCTTGAGTGACAATGAACTCGTCGCTCAAACTTACGTCCGACGCGAGAACGTGCACATCCAGGTTTTCAGCTAGGAACTGGATCGAGAAATGCCTCACCGGTGGCATCGGATGGGACGTGACGGTCGCTCTGGCTCTCAAGTAACGATCTACATATTCCGAAGATCGAAACTCCGTGAGCCTGCCAAGCTTCAGTCCTGAAGCCTCACCTACGACTTCAAACGCAAAGCCTCCAGGAAATGGCTGCCTTAGGAACACTGGCACGTACTCGAACCGAAATGCTCGTTCGGCAACGCTCATCTCTCCAGATGAAGGATCTTCGTGATCGTACTTGACTGATATCGTGAGCTCCAAGCCTTCGGAAACAACAGTAACGTTGGATTCACCGTACCCCGGTAGCCACTCGTACGGGTCGAGAATAGTCTTCGGTCCGCTGATTTTCATTGTTTGTCCGGATCATTGGCTAGAGTCGAATTGCCGTTCTGGACCGCCCCGTGTTTCGCAGACCACCAGGAGCCATATTTTATGGCAACAGAGGAGGTTTTATCAGCGTTTGGGCATACTCGAACGAGTTATTCGTGAACGCGAGACGCCAGTAGGATTTTAGCAAAGGTACTCCAGCTCGGCACCATTACATCAACATCGCCGGTGTTTCGAGCGTAGCTGTCCATGGAATGTATCCACGCCGCCATTGCGGACAGGAACCTCTCCAGCGTATCGTTCTCCCAACCATCCGGATTGGTCGCAAGGTCTTCCGCCAGCATGGCGACTAGAGCGGACAGATCTTCAGCAGACTGCACGTCCACAATGTTCGACACAATAAGGGGACCTCTCTAATTTCTCACATGAATCGCTCGAAACTTCGACCCGAGCACCGACTTCCGTCTTAGACAGCCGTGAAGGCACCTGGTTTGTTGCGCCAGTAATCTTCCACCAGGAATGAAATATCGATGATCAACGTTACGCTACGGCCACACTCTTCTTCTGTCTCCAAATTGTGATTGGCGACAAAGATGAATTCCCCATACTGCTCTCGTACAAACTCAGGTGTGATCACGCGTCCCCGACGGGTACAAGCGCTACAACCCTACAATCTTTCAGATCGCAACCTTTCGCCGAAATATCTACACGCGACCGTCCTCATAACTAACGTAAACGATCTTGATTAACACGTCGGGATGATCGCCTTTTTCAGGCACATAGAGAACCAATCGGCCATTCGCGATGGAGTAGCCTAGAACATCTTCGACGAACGATGAGTCCTCCAACCGAATCCAATCCGCAACCTCTCGCGCGATCTCGCCGAGCACGTTTCTGCCGAAACAAAGAAAGACGTTAGGCCGCGAAATTTCGACGCCCTCAATAATGTCATCTTTGTCGAAATGAACGTGGATCGACCTATTGTTGTACACATCGGTGGGGCTAGCACTAAAGGGTGACTTCATGAACTGATAAGGCTTTTCTCCAAACAAATCTGCAATCTCACTGCGTGTCTGGCCCGCATGAAAACCAATGAGACACCCTTGGGTGAATTCGAAATTCATGACGCGCCCTCAATTCTTGAAATCATTCGGATTCAATGACTTAGCATAGTCTAGCATCTGCTGAATATTGGCGTCGTACTTGCTGCCGAACTTAGCATGTATGTCATCGATGTCCATTTGCATAGCTTCAGCGAGTTTCCCCTCGTTGAGGAGTTGCTGCTGCTTTTCTCTGTAGGCTCTGGCCGATGCTCCCGGCCCGTAGCTTGCCGTTTCGCGGTGATCAGCAGGGTCCATTTTGATCGCTGGGCCGTCTTGACTGCTGATAAGCGAGCCTGCGTAGCAAGACTGCGCCGGACAATTTGCTCGTATCCCTATGAGCGCCGCCAAGTGTATCGCCGAAAATCGCCCCCTCAGCATCCTGCACTTTCTCCGAGAATCCATTCGACTGTTGGACAATCGACTTCGCCGTATCACGAATCGCGCCGCCAACAATCGCAAGACCCGCGTCTACGGCAACAGACGCGATGGTGTTCGAAGCAGGATGCACAAGGCCCAGCTGCTCGGGAGTTTGCGCATCGAAGCCATACGTGCCGATCCATTGAGCGGTCGGATCGATCAGGCACTCCTGTTTTACGGCTTGAATCTGACCGGTGATACCTGAGTTGCCTACTCATTCGTCAACGCGACATGGACTTTCGGCTCAGCCGAACAAGATGCTTCGAACATCATCTTGCACATCTCTATTCGATTCATCGACGAATGGCTTCTGGGAAACCACAACGCGGACGATACCGCGGGACAGCTCCTCCAACCTGTATCGACCGGAATCAAGCAATCTTTCCAGGCGATGGTGACCTACGCGATCCCAGAAGACGGAACCGAACCACATTGCGTAACCCACCACTTCGACATACCCGATCTTGATTTCGCGACGTCCGGGATTACGAGACGTATCGATGACCGACTGCTCCAACGGATAGGGCAACCCATTCGAAATCATGGGAAGGCCGCTATAACTTCTGCCCGCCGCCTGGTACTCAAGCGGATCGGCCGCATTCTGCCAGAACGTGTACTCTTGATCGAGAATGCATGCCTGCGTAAAGCCCTCGTGCTGAAGAAATGGCTGCAGCACATTCTCCCAGTCCGATAATGTAACTGCCGACTGCTTCCGTATCGAGAGCAACTGATGCCGATACGCTGTGACAGTTGCGAAACGAATAGAGATGAAGTCCGTCTCGATGGAGAAAGACGCTCTCCTGCTCTTAACGAGCGAATCTAGCGCAGCGTCTGCACTCATTAGCTCATCGTAAAGCTTCACTTGCAGCGAACAAAGGTTAAGTACATCAAAACATAGCCGAGCCGCCTCGCCTCCGGCCAAGGAATCAAGCTCAAAAATAATGTCGAGTCTTTCAGACCTTACCGCCATCACGGGTACTCCCGCACTAGAACAGTCACCCCAAGTGACTTACCGTATTGGATTAGCGACTCGGCAGACTGCGCGCTCCCAGAAGGAACCCTGATGTCGAGCACCATCTTGGCGGGCTGACCCGAAACAGTCGCACCGCTATGGCTCAAATCATCTATCGTACTCTCCATCCTTCCTTTCCATCCGGCGCCAGCTGTATCAATTGTCTTCAAGCTAACGAGAGTATTCCCTTGCTGGAAGTCTACTAATGGAAAGTAGCCATTCTTCTCAGCGCCAACTTGATACCACCCGTTTGAAGCACTGTATTCCGTCTTTGCAAGCTCGGCCTCAATCTTGTTGCCACGGGCAATTGGTGAGAGATTCCAGACACTGGTATTCGACGCAACCGCGCTCGCGACGGACTCCGAATCGATTGCATGGTCGGCAGATTGTATTTTATCTGAGAATCCGTTCGACTGCTCGACGATCGATTTCGCCGTGTCACGAATCGCGCCGCCAACAATCGCAAGACCCGCGTCTACAGCAACAGACGCGATGGTGTTCGAAGCAGGATGCACAAGGCCCAGCTGCTCGGGAGTTTGCGCATCGAAGCCATACGTGCCGATCCATTGAGCGGTCGGATCGATCAGGTACTCCTGTTTTACGGCTTGAATCTGACCGGTGATACCTGACTTGTCCAAAGCAAGCCCGATACCAAACTTCGCAGGACCCGCCGTGGCAACGGCTACCGCATACCCCAGGGCTTCCGCATTCTCTGGACCAATCCAATTGACCACCTTCTCGACGCCCATTTCTCCGTTTGAAACGAGCCCAGTCAATGCCACGCCAGCGGATTGCCGGATGCTTCCCTGGATTGCATTCGAAGCCGTGTTCGGCGGAGGCGCGGAGCCAGAATCCGCGATCGCACCCGTAGCCGTGGTCGTGATGGGCCCGACGGTCACGGAACCGGCCACCTTCTCCATGACCTGGGCTTTCTGCGCGTCAGACAGGTCGTTGAACGATGCACCGTCGAACATGCGGTAGGAGGCCGCCTCCACCACCGCCAAACCATTCAGATTCTCATCCACTCCTGGCGTGGACAAAGCGGCGGCCAAGGCCATCGGATCAGCCCCGTTCTTGATGGCATCGTTGAGGATGCGTTCGCGCGCCGCCTTGACTGCCTCGTCGCCGCCCGTAGTGGATGCCAACCTGTCGTGGTCCCACTGAATGAGCTGGACGCGACCGTCACGATAGTCATAGTAGCCATAGGCCTGCGCATTCCCAGCGGTTGCGGCTGCGGTCGAGCCACCACCGACAAGCGAACCGACTCCATATCCGAGACCGATGGCCGCAAGATTCATCAGGCCGCTCTTTTCGGCCACATCAGCATCAATACCGTTACGATGGAGTCCGGCGCTTATCGCTGACAGGAATTTGTCGTCGGACAACGCTCCTGCGGCTCCCCCGGCGACGCTGCCACCTCCCATGTAAGCCGACACGGTCCCGACCAGGACGTCAGTCGCAATCTTGTAGGAACCGCCATCACTCCAGTGACTCATGTCCGACATGGCGGCATCCCGCATCGCCAAGGCCGCCGCCCGCTCCTCGTCCGTGGAGGCAGACTGGTACGCGGCAGACGCCTGGTTCAACCGCTCGTTAGCCTTATCGCGCTGTTCCGTGACGACGCTCTTGGTTACGGAGTAACCGACCTGGGTCGCTACCTGGAAGAGCTCCTGCTGTTCCGCGAGCTTCTTCTCGTCGAACTGTTTCAGGCCTCCCGCATCGATATCGGGATGGCGATCAAGCCCGCTCAGGTCCACGCCCGGCTGGTTCCGAACGTCGATGAATCCTTCGGCGATACCCGCCTGCGTAGTACTGCTCGAGTTCTTCGACTGCGGAAGGCTCATGCTTCCCGAGAAACCACTCCCACTGCCGACCGAAATGCCTGCGCTGAAGGAGTGGTAGTCAGCCTTGTTCTCGACGTCGCTGTAGGTCAGCGAACCCGTACTCAGCGAATTCTTGGCCGCGTCGGCTGAGCTGGCGATTACGCCGCCCTTCAGGTCGGTATTGCCTCCAACGTAAATGTTGTAGCCGCCAGCGCCGGCGCCGATGCCGCTGACTTCGTCAACGCTTTTGTAGTTACTGGTAGTCTTGCCGACGGCGATATTGACCTGGCTGCCGTAGCCATACACATAGGTCCCACCCACCTGCCAGTACTGACTCGCGTAATCGTTCGTCGCTTGCTGACTGGCGACGTTGAGGTCACCGCCAATCGCCGCGACCACCGTTTCGCCCTTCGCCTGGGCGCCGCGAATATTGACGTCGTTACCAGAGACGATGCTTAGCGTGTCCGATGCATTGACCGAAGTATTCGCATTCGTGGTTCCGTTGCCGTGAGCAATGCCCTTGCCGACATTGGCCGTGACGTAGATACCGGTCTGGCTGCCGATGCTGAAGCCGATCTCGCCGCTGGCATTTGCACTGCTGCTCTTTTGGGTATGCGACTCGAGCTGGCTCAGCAGATTCAGGTCGCCGGTGGCAGCTAGGGCAATGTTCTTTCCGTCGATCTTGCTTCCGATAATGTTGAGGTCACCGTTCGTGGCGGCGATAGTGACGTCACCATCGCTACGGATCGTGCTTCCGGCCGTGGTGTCATCGTGCGTGGTCGAGTGACTGTTCGCTGTGCTCGCACCCAGACCGACACGGATGCTGACGCCGCTGGCCGCGGCGGAACCCTTGGCGTCATCCGCGTTGGCGGCTCCCATCCCCGTCTGTACGGTGTCATAGGCCCCCATCGCCGCCTGCGCCACATAGAGAGCCTTCAGGCGATCGTCATCCACCTGTCCAGCGCGATGTGCCGATGCGTACGCACTTTGGGCGGTGGTAACCATGCCGCCGGTCAAACCAACATTGATTCCGCCACTGTGGACCGACTGCGTCTGACGAGTGTCGACTATCCCAAGCCCAGCATCGATCGTGACGTTCTGGCCGATGATCGTCGTACCCGCGTGGCTGAGAACATCGGAACCGGTGATATGGACATCCTGGCCCGCTGCCAGCGTGACACGCCCATCGATGCTACCTATGAGGCTTCCGGTCGAATCGATCTGGGTGACGTCGAGCGTGTTCTTCTGCTTCTGATTTCCGATGGTGACCTGCAAACCGTTCTGGATGAAGCCCGAGGTCGATACTCTCTGTTCGTGCTCTTCGGCGTGCGTGCTGACCGCCGTTCCGATACTGAGGTTGTTACCCGCGGCCAGCATCACATCGTTGGTGCCGGCAACCTGTGCACCCTGCGTTGTAACGTCGTGCTTCGCACTAATTGAGACCGAGTCACCACTGATCGTCGTACCGACTGCGATGCGGTCTTGGCTCGTATCCGCATTCGCGCGGCTCTGCGTCTGGTAGTTCCAGTCGGCAGGCAGCAGGCCACGGGTCATGCCGGATCGCTTGGTGTTCTTGCTGTGGCTCTCGTCGTAGACATCCTCGCCGGCCAGAAGATTCACGTCGTGTCCCGCGGACAGCGCGATTGCATCAGCGGCCTTGACTTGCGCTGCCGTCGCCGTGAGGTCATTGCCTGCAACCAACTGGACGTTTTCGCCACTCAAGCGGGTGCCTACGGCATAGGTCTCTGACACCTCGTCATGAGTAGTCGTGGTCTTGCTGCTAAGCAGGCCACTCTTCTTTTTCTTGGTATCGGTAACGACCGTGTGCGTCTCTTCCCCCGCGGTGAGCGTCAGGTCGTGTCCCGCGGCCACGGTGAGATCGCCGGCCTTTGTACCTATCGTGGCGGCCTGCAGCGTTGCGTCGTGGCCAGCCACGAGTTGCACGCCGGTTCCAGCGTCCACCGTCACCCCACGCACTGTTTCGTCCGTCGTCGTTTGGGTGATGTGCGTCTTGCCTTCCTTCCAGCTTTGGCTGGTCGTTTGGCTGTCGGTGACGGCGGTGAATGTCAGGTCATTGCCGGCTTGGATTACTGCCGCGCCACCCGCCTTGAGCTGCGTACCTTCGAGCGTAGCGTCGTGCCCGGCGGCCACCGAGAGATCGCCGCCAGCGCCGAGGACCGAGACGTCATGAGTAAGCTTCGATGAACTGCCGTTGGTTGTCGCGGACAGCGAGAGATCGTTGCCCGCCAACAGCGCCATGTCTCCCCCGGCACTCAGCGCACTGGCCTGCACCCCAAGGTCGTGGCCGGCTTGCAGGACGAGAGAACCACCCGCCTCGACCGAGCTCTCCTGCGTCTGCGTCGTCCAGCGCGTCCCGCTCTGCACCGCACCCAGGGTCAGGTCGTTGCCCGCCTGAAGGGCTGCATTACCGCCAGCCTTGAGCGCGGTGGCGGATAGGCTCAGGTCGTTCCCAGCCACCAGCGACATATCCCTGCCGGCGCTTAGCGTGATGCCTTCTGCCTGGGTACCCGTGAGCGTGCTGCTCCAGGCGTACGGATGCGTCGTGGTGACGGTTGATTCCAGTGACAGGTTGTTACCTGCCGCCAGCGCGAGGCTGCCACCCGCCGATACCCCCTGCCCGCTCAACGTCAGGTCATGCCCCGCCGTAAGCAACGCGTCACCCCCCGCCGTGACCTTCGTATGGTCGAGCGACAGATTGTTGCCCGCGCTGATCTGCAGGCCTTGCGTGGCGGTGATGCTCGCCCCATCCATGCCACGACCGACCAGCCCACCCACGTTCTCCGAACGAATATCGCCGCCGGCGATCAGGCTGACACCCGCGCCGTCGATGCGCCCGTTGATGTTCGTGACGTTTCCGGTGGTGTTGATCGCCGTAAGGCCGTCGCTGGAGATGCGGCCCGTATTGAGCAGATCCTGCGCGGTGAGCAGCGTGCTGTTCTGGCCCTTGATCAGGCCGTCGTTCGACAGCTTGCCCGACGCCTCGATGCTCACGTCCTTGCCGGCGATCACCGCGCCCTGCGCCGTCAGCCCAAGGCTTCCGCTCGCCAGGTACACCACCGGCACCAGCACTTCGTGGCCGTCCACGTTCTGCTGCACCATCCAGACGATGTCCTGGGTGAGCGCGCTGACCTGGTCGGCGGTAAGGGCCACGCCCACGCTCAGGTTCATGGCCTGGGCGGCGTGCGTGGCGTTGTTCATCAGCGACTGGTATTCCTCCAGGCCACTGGAGTAATCGGCCAGGTAGGTGCGACCGGTCAGCTGGGTCACCTGCTGGGTGACGAGCTGCTGCTCGTAGAAGCCATCGCCGAGGCGCATCATCGTGCGCGCCGGATCGACGCCCAGCTTGTCCAGCAGGTAATCGCTGCTGATGAACTGGCTGTAGTCGATGAAGCGGGAATTGGTCTCGATCAGGTAGTTGCCGCTCGGCGGATGGCCGAGCAACGCCGTGAGATACGCATTGCCGAGCAAGCCGACGTTGCGCGCGGACGCGCCGTTGGCCAATGCCGAGAGCGAATCCGCGGCCACACCGTCCACCGCGCTACGCTCGCCTGCCGAGGCCGCGGTGATCTGGCCGCCCGTGGAAGGTCCATCCACCGCGACGCTTCCACCCGCGCCGCCTCCGCGGACGCTATAGATGCCTCCTGTCGACAAGGTCACGCCAGCCAGGGGCTGGCCCGCGCCGCCCAGCACCTGCGGGGCATGCCCGGTGGCCGGGTCGACCTGCGCACCGACAGGCAGGCCCGCCGCGCCTTGTGCATTGCCCTTGTTCACGGACGCCAGGCCGATGGCCTGTGCGTTCGAATCGAGGCGCGTGTTGCCGACCGGACGCCCGTCCGGCGTGACGCCGCCGTTGGATACATTCAGCCCGCCGATGGCGACACCCGCGGCACCCGACATCACCGCGCCCAGCGCGGTGTAGTTGTCGTGGATATAAGTCGAGGGATCGGTGTTCGGGCGCCGCGTATACGATTCCGTGTCGCCGCCCGCGTTGTCGCACAGGCTCTGGTCCGTACCGCAGCCGATATGATGGGTGACGGCGACCGTCTGAATGGTACGGCCCGCGGCCAGCGACTGGTTGGCGACGTTCTCGTTGCCGAACACCATGCCCGTACCGCCACCCGCTCCCTGCTGGTTCACGGCGAGGAAGCCATTCGCGGCGATGGTCGAGGTGCTGTTGGTCACCGAACCATACAGCGAGATATTGCCGCCCGCGACGATCTGCGATTGCGCACTGGCCGCATTCACCACCGTCTCGTCGATGGTGTGATATTCGGTCCAGGTTTCGTACTCCTGCACCTTGTTGATCGCGTACTTGTAATCCGAGCGCGGCAACGGCTGCGACGCAGCCGATTCCTCGGCGGTCAACACATGGCTGGTCGTGTTCAGTACGCGGCGCACGTTGTTGATCTGGTTCGCCGCCAGCAAGATGCTTCCCTGCGCCTGGATCGACCCGGAGAGGTTGTCGATCTGCCCCGCGCGCGTGTCGAACAGCCCTTGTCCATTGCGCGCCGCGCCAGCCACGTTGATGTTGCCGAGGCTGAAGATCTGCGCGTCACGGTTGAGCAGGTAATTGGTGTAGATATCGACGTTGTTCGTCGCGGCGATCGTGCCGCTCTGGTAGGCCGCGTTACCGGTGGCCTGGCCGAAGTCGGCGCCGTTGATCACGGTTCCGGCCTGGATGGTCACGTTGGTGCCCATGATGCTGCCGGTGTTGTTCACCGTACCGGCATGCAAACCGACCGTATTGCCCTGGATACTGCCCGCGTTGGTGATCGTCCCACCCGTGTTGAGCTGGGTGTTGGCCGAGTTGAGCAACGCGCCCGCGTTGTTGGTGATATTGGCCGCGCTGATGGTCAGGCCGTTCACCGCCTGGATGCTGCCGTTATTGACGAACTGCCCATCCACGGCGAGGCTGAAGCCGCCATTGGCCTTGATACTGGAACCCGCCGCCTGGACGTAATCGCCCACGAGGTGCATGCCCAGCGTGTTGTTGGCGACGATGGAGCCCTGGCCGACGAGGTTGCGGATGTCGAGCACGACGTTGCCGACACCGGCCACGCCGTCGATGCCCGCCTGCACGGTGCCGGCGCTGTTGTTCAGGCTGGCTAGGGTGAGGTTGAGCTGCCGCCCCGCCGTGATCTTGCCGCCGGCATTGATCGCCGACGCGCCGGCATTGACGAAGTTGAACGTGTTACCGGCATAGACCGTGCCGTTGCTGTTATCCAGTTGGCCGGTACCGAGGGTCATGTTGCCCGCGGCGACCAGCGTGCCACCCTGGGCATTCGAGATCGACGTACCAGAGAGGTTCACATCACCCTGCCCGCCCAGCGTGCCGCCGCGGTTGTCGATACCACCGCCCGATGTGACCTGGGTGAGTGCTGTGCTGGCATTGGCGACGCGACCACTGATATTGGAGATCGACGCCGAGTTCAGCGTCGTGGCGCCGTTGGCCTCGATGCTGCCCGCGTTGTTATTGAGGCCGTTGGTGGCGCGCAAGTCGATGGCGCCACGGCTCTGCAGGTGGCCGCCGGTGTTGGTCAGCGTATCCGTGGCCTGTACGTTGAGCTGGCCGCCGGAGATGACACCAGCGTTGTTCACACGCGTCGCATTGAGCTTGGCCAGCGTTCCTGCCGCGATCGTGCCGCTGCCGTTGTCGAGGGTGCCACCGACGCCGAGCGTGACGGCGCCGGGTGCGGACTGGATGGTGCCACCCGCATTGGCGAGGCTCGCCGCGGTGAGGGAAAGATCGCCCGCCGTCGCCTGAAGCAGCCCGCCCGCGTTGTTCACGCCGTTGGCGACCGTCACGCCGAGCGTATTGCCCGAGATCGCGCCGTTCGCGGTATTGCTCAGCGAAGCGGCGCCAACGGTCGTATTGCCATGCGCGTTGATCAAGCCACCATCGTTGGCGATACCCGTCCCCGCCGTGACGCGCGTGGCGCCGTTGCCCGCAAGAGTGCCTTGGCGGTTGTCGATGTCCTGGTCGGCTTTCACGTCGAGCAGGCCATTGCCTGCCAACTGGATGCTGCCGCCGTCGTTGACCACCCGTGCGCCGTGTACCGTCAGGTCACTGCCGTTGGTGGCGATGGTGCCGCCACTGTTGTCGAGCGTGCCTTGGGTGCCTAGCGTCCAGGCCGACGTCCCGGTCTGCAACAGCCGGCCGCGACCATTGTCGATCGAAGCGGCGGTGAGCAGCAGCGCGTTCGCCTGCATGCGTGCATCGCGGCCGTACACGCCGCGATTCAACAGGGCGCCACTGGCCTGTGCCGTAAGCAGACCACCCACGGCGAGATCGCCAGCCGTGTGATCGATATTCCCCGCGCGGGCGACCAGCGTCGCGTCGCCGCCGGCACGCTGCGTGCCGTAGGACACGTCGATCGAGTTCGCCGCCGCATCCAGCGCGTGACCTGCGAGCAGGCTGCCATGCGCGGTCAGCGCCGAGTCCGCCGACACATGCAGGTCGCCCACGGTGGCCAGCGTACCGTCGTCCTTCACGCCAGCCGCCAGCACGCCGGAGGCATCGACGCTGCCGCCATGCACGACCAAGTCGCCGGACGACAGCGTACGGCCATCGTTCTTCACGGTGGAACCGTCGAGCGCGATGGTGCCGGCGGAGAGCGTACCCGCCTGGCTCAGCGTGGCACCGCTGGTCAGCGATGCGGTCTGTGCCGAAATGTCGCCCCTGGTTTCAAGGTCGCCGTCCGCATGCAAAGTGAGGTCGGTGGCGGCCAGCTGACCGCTTTGCCGGATAGCGCCCGTGGCGGTCCCTTCGAGGCTCGCGGCCGACGCCACGGTGCCACCCAGGACGAGATCGCCCTGCCGGGCCTGCAAGGTCATCTTGTCCTGCTGCGTGCCCAGGGTGCCGGTGTTGGCGATGCTGCCGCCTTTCACATCGAGCGACGTCGTCGCGACGATCTTGCCGGCGTTCGCGACCGCACCCGTCACGTCGATCGCCACGTCGGCGGCACCCGTGAACTCCGCGGAAGCGCCCTGCGTGAAGCTGGCGGCGCCGAGCGTCACCTTCCCACCCGCGTAAGCGGTGCCGCCGTTGCTCAGCGCGTTCGCGGCGTGCAGGTCGAGGTTGCCATCGGTCGAGATGGCCCCGGTATTGCCGATGCTGCCCGCCGTGACCGACAAAGCGTTCGATGCCAGCCATTGGCCCGCGTTGTTCACGGCACCCGCCGTGCCGATCCCGAGCACGCCGCCTGCCTGGGTCGTGCCTGACAGGTCGATGTCACCTTGCGTCGCCAACGTCAGGTTCCGGGCGCTCGCCAACGTGCCCTTGCTGTCGATAGCCTTCGCCGTGACCGACAGGTCGCCGTTGGTCTGCAGCTTCCCGTTGGCATCCTGCGTCAACGCGCCGCCGCCCTGGACCGTGAGGTCTTGTTCGGATGCGAGGCTGCCGCGGTTGTCCAGGTTCCCGGCCGTGCGCACATCGAGCGCGCTCGTCGTGTAGACACTGCCCGTATTGTGCAGGTCGCCGCCTGCATCGACGGCCAGCGCACCCGTCAGGGAGGTATCGCCGCCGAGGGCCATGTCGCCGGCCGACACGAGCTTCGTGGCACCGGCGTTCATCGAACCGGACTGAACGAGGCCGCCTGCCGACACCGCGTCCAGCCGGCCTGCCGAGACGGTCTTGCCGGCCAGCGAGAGATCACCCTGGGTGGTGACGAGCGAGACATCGCCGGCGGTGCTGCCAAGCTGCCCCGTGCTGTTCAGGCTACCCGCATGGATATCCAGGCCATGACCGCCGACGATGGCACCGGCGCTGTCGAGCGCACCGGCGACAGCCAGCGTCAAGGCACCATCGGCATTGACCTGGCCGTCGCCAGTCTGGCTGAAACGTGCGGCGTCCAGGGTCAACACGTTGCCCGCATAGAGCAGCCCAGCGCTGGCGATGTCCTGCGACGCGGTCAACGCGAGATCGTGTCCCGCACTGATCGCCGAGCCCTTCGCACTGTCGAAACGCGCGGCACGAACGACGCCGTCGCGGGCGGCGACGACCGTCGCGGCCTGCGACAACGTGCCGGCGATGTCCGCGCGCACGTCATGGGCTGCCTGCAAGCGGCCTGCAAGCGAAGCCGTACCGGCCTGGAGAATCAGGTCGTTACCGGCATCCAGCGTACCCACCGTCGTGACGTTCGCCGCGTCGAGCGAGAGGTCGCTACCGGCGTGCGTCGTACCGGCCTGATCGATGCTCGATGCAAGCAGGCTAAGCCCACCATCCGCGTAGACATCGCCACGGAGCACCATCGTCTGCGCGGCGTCGAACGCCGCATTGCCCGAGGCATGGATCGAACCGGCGAGCGTCATGGATTGCGCGGACGCCACGTCGATAGCGGCAGCGGCGAAGGCGCCATCGACCAGTAAATCGCCAGCCGAGCGCACATGGAAGACGGATGCCGCCGATGCCACGCCGCCAAGATGCAGGTCACCGGCCGTGGTCAGCGTTGCCGAACCCGCCGTGCTCCCGAGCGAGCCTCGGGAGTCGATGCGCGCGGCATCGACGGTCAGAGCCTGACCACCGACGACGCTTCCCGCGTTGTCGAGGGCATCGCGCAGATGCAGCGCCGCGGCACCGGCGGCACTGGCGGAACCCTCCGCGCCGACGGACACGGCGTTGGCCGTCAGGTCGAGCGTGCCGCCTGCATACAGCTTTCCCGTGTTGTCGACGTTCCCGTCCACGGATAGGTTCAGATTGCGGATAGCGGACAACTCGCCGGTGTTCGCCAAAGCACCACCGCGGACCATGGCATCGCGACCCGCGACCACCGTGGCGGCATTGACCAGCGTGCCCGGCGTGGACAGCGAAACGTCCCTGCCCGCCTGCAGGCTCCCCGCAAGACGGAGCGACTGCGCGTCGATGGCGACATCGCCACCCGCATCGATCTGCTTAGAACTTTCCAGCGAAGCGGCGTGCAAACGGAAGTCGGTGCCTGCGTGCAACGTACCGGTGTTGCCCACGGCACCATCCGCATTGAGCGTGAGCCGGCCATCGGCGTAAAGCGAACCCGCATTGGCAAGATCGCGCACCGTATGCACCTGTGCATCGCCGCGCGCATAGGTTTCGCCGCTGTTATCGAATGAACCGATGTCGGCTTCGAGATTGCCCGTCGTGAGCTGCCCCTGTTGGCGAACCGCACCCGGCGTCCGCAGGCTCAGTGTGCCCCCCACGACCGTGTTACCCGCCAGGGTGACATCCGTGGCACTGGCCAGCGATGCATCGCCTTGCCGCGTGCCGAGTTCCCCGTGGCTGGTAATCGCATGTGCGGCCAAGGACAAACCGTCGCCACCGACAAGGCTGCCATCGTTGTCCACGTCGCCGGCCACCGCGATCCGTGCGCCGTGCACGCCATAAAGCTGGCCCGTCACGCCCTGTGCCAGCGATGCCGCATTCACGACCACGCCGCCGGCCGCGTACAGCGTGCCCTGGTTGAACAGCGTGCCCGCCGTATTCACCGCCAGGTCGGCGCCCGAGGAAACGATCGCCGCGGACCGGTTGGTGAGATTCGCCGCCAGCAGGTCGAGCCGGCCGCCCGAGACGATGACCGCGCTGTTGTTCAACTGGCCAGCCGCATGCACGGCTACGTCGCCGCCGCCTTGCACGGCACCTTGCAGACTGGCGTCGCCACGAGTCGACAGGGTCAACGCGCCACCGGCATCGACGATACCGCTGCTGTTCACCGCGCCCGTATCGAGGACAAGCCCATTCCCTGCATGAAGCGTACTCGCCGACGTGGTCTCAAGGAGGCCAGCCACCGTGACGTTACCGCCGCCCAGGCCATAGAGCGTGCCGGTGTTGCGCAGGTTGCCCGCGCGAATGTCGAACGACCCGTCGCTGTAGATCAATCCGGTATTGCGCAGTTCCTGCGCCGCATACACCGCCAGGTCACCGCCCGCGCTCAGCCGACCCGACACGTCGGTATCGCCAGCGACGTTCACGCCCAGCCCGCCGCCCGAGATGACACGGCCCGGCACGGCAAGGGGGCCGCGAGCGGTCAGCGAGACATTGCCATTCTGCGTACCGAACGTGCCTTCCACGGTCACCGGACCCGCGGCGTCGAGGGACGCGTTGCCCAGTGCCACCGTCGTGCCGCCGATTCGCACTTCGCCCGCGCTGCTCAGGGTGAGATCACCCGCCTGGGCCGCGATGGCGCCACTGCTGACCACGCCGACGCCCGCCTCGGTACCGACGAGGCGGATCTTTTCCGCATACATGCCGCCAAGCGCGGCCACGTCGATGGCGACGGCCGGACGAGCCGCGTCGGCCGCATTGGCGCGCACGCCTGCGTCGGCGTAGTTCACGTCGTTGCTACCGCTGACGACGTTGAGCTCCCTCGCCCAGAGGTTGCCGTTCACCTGCACCGCGCGGGCGATGAGGTCGGTGCGATCCACCACCGAACCGTCCAGTCCGCCACTGCCGATGGCGATGCTGCCGCCGGTGACGTGGAAGGCATCGAGGCTGCCGCTGCCGCCGAACACGGGGGTGCCCGTGGTGAGCGTGAAGCGTTGGCTGTTGATCACGCCGCAGCCGTCGCAGGTGATGCCGTAAGGATTGGCGATCACCACCGGAGCCGCCTTGCCGCCTACTTCTATATAGCCGCGCAGGCTGCTCGGCAGCGTCGAGGTCACCTCGTTGAGGATCAGCGATGCTTCGCCGCCCTTGAGGTTGTCGTTGCCAGCGACGTAGCCACCAAGCTGGGTCCGCACGATGCCCGCGCTGTTATTGAGGATCACGCCACGCTGGTCGACGTCGAAGCGCTGGTATTTGTTGTGCGATACACCCTTCGCATTCGGGGCGACGATGTTCACCACGGGCACGCCGTTCGCCGCCGAATCCATCGTCGGCCGGTGTGCGCCCGCCGCTGCGTCCGGCACCTGCTGCGCCCACGACACGACGGGTATGCCCAATGTCGCCAGGGCGATCGCTAGCGCGAGCGCGCGCACCACGGAGATTGCCACTTCGCCCTGCTGGCGCATCATCGTTTCCTTGATCGTCTTCATGACCCATGCCCCTTGTCGGTGCCGGCTCCGGCACCCTGCCCGAATTCAGTACTGGTAGATCAGCTGGAAGCCCGTCGCCGGCTGTTCCGTGTCGAACCCACGCGGCGCGTGGATGCGCCGCCCGACGAAAAGATCCCAGCTCAAACCGCGATAGCTGCCGCGCAAACCGAGAACCGCGCCCGTCAGCTGGCGATGCCCCTCTTGCGTGGACGGTCCCGCGACACGGCCGATGTCCATCCCGAGGTACGGTGCGAGCGCCCCGAGCGGCAGCGTGAAGGTGTTGCGCAGGTACGCGCCGCGCTCACCGGCCAGCGTCTGTTCGCCATCGAAGCCCCGCACCGAATAGCGGCCGCCGATGGTGATCAGTTCGGCGGCGGGTAGATGGTCGGTGGAACGCTGCAATCGCAGGCTGCTATCCCAGATGGCCTGCCGTCCGGCGAGGTTCAGCGGTTGGCTCAACGAAAGGTCGAGCGTGGTCAGGCCGTAGCGGTTGGTGGGAAAACCCACCTGCGGGTCGTAGCCGATCCACTGGCTGCCGAACCATGGCGTGCCACGCTGGTAACCGAGGCGCGCGTCCAGCTGTGCCTGTCCGATGTAATGACGATGCACGAGGGCGAGTTCGGTGCTGGCGACCCGCTGGCGCTGGATGCCCACTTCGACACCCTGGATGTAGCTGTGCGCGTTGCGCGCGGCCAGCCGCATCTCCAGCGAGGTCTTGCTCGACGTGCCACGGGTGAGCAACCGCTGCACCGTGATGTCGCTCGACGTCGACGTGCCGGTGGAACGAAAGCGGCTATTGAACCCTTCGATCCATTGCCTGTAGCGATAGGTGGAGATCGAACCGCTGAAGGTCCACCACCCCCAGGGAACGCTGTACGTCGCGTTCTCGCTGAAGGTGCTGCCGCCGTCCGCATGGGTGAACAACGCATGGCCTGCGCCTATCGAGAAAAGGTCGTTCAGGCCCAGCGGATTGTCGAGGGACACATTGAGGTTGCCCTGGTTCTTGCCCGTGCCCTTGAGCCCCGAATCGCCCGCATCGACCACGACGTGCCAGCGGCGCGTGGTGTGCACCGTGAGCACCACGTCGGACTCGCCCACCTTCTCGGCCGGCGCGATATCCATGGTCACGTCCTGCGAAGGAACCCGCTTGAGTTGTTCGAGGCCTTGCTCGATCGCATGCAGGTTGAGCAGGTCGCCTTCGCGGATCGGGAACGCGGTGTGCCAGTCGAGTTCCGGTGAGCCGGGCGCGAAACGGATGTGCCGCAAGGTGCCGGGCACGAGCAACATGCGCAGGTGGCCCTGCGAGATGTCCTGGGCGGGCACGCCGACGCGGGTGGTCACGAAGCCACGCGCGATCATCAGATTGGAGAGCCGGCGTTGCAGCGCTTCCAGCCCGTCGCGCCCCACGCATTGGCCCACGAAGCGATCGAGGTAACGTTGCGCCCAGGCGAAATCCGCCACGCGCTCGCCTTCCAGGCGCAGGCTCTGCAGGGGAAAGCATGGCGTTTCCTTCGGCAAGGGCGCATCGAGCCGCTCGACATTCGTCGGCGGGCCTGCCTGGAACGGCGCGTCCTTACGCTCCGCCTCCTTCTGTTCGAGTTGCTGTGCGCGACGCAGCTGCTCTTGCTTGTCCAGCGTGGACTGCTGCGCCGGCACCGTACCGCTGGCACCGATCGCAAGCAGGGAAATCAGCCCGTATGTCGCCGTGCGCCGGCGACCTTCCCCTTTCAACCTCATGACCTACTGCTCCTACCGTCCTGGTATGAGGGACACGGGAACTCTCTCGAGTGGCCGTGCCCCGGCTCTTCGGGAACAGGTGATCGGCAGGAAGCGGGGGAACTTTAGGGCCCCTGTAAGGATGTGATGGGAGGCTATGGTGGGAGCCGACCCTGTCGGCGATGGGTGCTTGCCGTAATCTGGCCCGCTGCCGCGGGATCGCCGACAAGGTCGGCTCCCACCAGGGTGGTCGTGACTTGGCCCGCTGCCGCGGGATCGCCGACAAGGTCGGCTCCCACCAGGGTGGTCGTGACCTGGCCCGCTGACGCGGGATCGCCGACAGGGTCGGCTCCCACCGGATGGCGGTTCTCATCATCGTATTATGAAATCTGTTTTTATGATTGTGATATTTACATGTTTTCACCAGTAAACATTAAATTCATTGACAACGTTGTCATGCGCGGGAAAGACTCCATGGGTCTTTTCGCGCTACGACGGGGCCTCTCGTCCCCTGCGCGATCGCTTTCACGCACGGGGTAGTCGTCCATGGGGAAGGTGGTTAACCAGTCGGTGTTCGCGCATGCCGCGGTGTCGCGGCGGCCGGTGCTGGCGGCGGATGTCGGGGGGACCCATGCGCGTGTCGCGCTGGTCCTGGGCCGGGGAGATGCGCGGTCGCCCGTGCAGGTGCTGAGCCACCATCGTTATGTCGGCGCCGAATGGCCCAGCCTCGCGGCCATTCTCGATGACTTCCTGACCACCCATGCCGCTTTGGCTCCGCTCGGTATCGAGCGCTGCGCCATCGCCATCGCCGGCTACGTGCTGGGCGACCATGTCGCGAACAGCAACCTGCCCTGGCAGGTTTCGCTTCCGGAAATTCGGTCGGTACCGGGCATCGAGGCACTCGATGTGGTCAACGACTTCGAGGCCGTGGCCTACGCCAGCCAGTTCATCGACCATGCCGACACCACCACGATCCTTCCTGGCCTCGCGGACGGCGCTGGCGGCCCGGTACTCGTCATGGGCCCCGGTACCGGACTCGGCTCCGCCGTGCTCCTGCCCGGCGTGCCCTACGCGCAGGTCCTGCCGACCGAAGCGGGCCAGATCGCGCTCGCCCCGGGTAACGACCGGGAAATCGAGATCCTGCGGATCCTCGCGCGCACGCGCCCGTACGTCTCCTACGAATCGATCCTGTCCGGCCCCGGCCTGCTCGACACCTATCGCGCCATCGCGGAACTGTCGGGACGGGAAGCCACGCTCGCCACGCCCGATGCGGTGAGTGCGGCAGGCATTGCCCACGCCGATCCGACCGCGCACGCCGCGCTGGATGTGTTCTGCGGCGTGCTCGGCGGATTCGTCGGCGACCTGGTGATGCTGTACGGCGCACGCGGCGGCGCTTTCCTCGCCGGCGGATTCCTCCCGCAGATGCGCGATTTCCTCCTGGCCAGCCGTTTCCGCGAACGCTACTTCAACAAGGGCGTGATGCGTCCCTTCCTCGAACGGGTTCCGATACGCCTCGTCGAGCATGGGCAACTGGGCGTCGTGGGCGCCGCCACGCTGCACGCCGCGGCCCGCGTGGGCTCCAGTCACTGAACAAGCGCCGACCGGTGCCGCGCTACCCGTTCCAGTAAGGATGCGATCCGATGATCCAGGCTACGACGATCCGCACCGTGCGCCATTGGAGCTGCCTCTTCGCCATCGGGCTGGCATGCCTCGGTGGCGGCGCCGCCCACGCCACCGCTCCGCCCTTGATCCCGATACCGGCGGAAGTGCGCACGGCCAGCGGGGCATTCGATATCGACGCGCAGACGGCCATCGCCTTCGCGCCGGGCGACACGAAGGCCGAGGCGGCGGCCCGCTATCTCGCGGAGGAACTGCGCCGCAGCCGTGGCCTCACCCTGGCGGTGACGGCCACGGCACATCCCGCCGCCCACGCCATCGTGTTGCGCAGCGATCCCAAGGCATCCGTGGAGCAACGCGAGGGATACTCGCTGGATGTCGACGGCGACGGTGCCCGCATCGTCTCGCGCGACGCGGCAGGCCTGTTCTACGGAGCGGTGACGTTCTGGCAGCTTGCGACCGCCGATGGCAAGCACGGATCGACCCACGTTCCTGGCGTATCGATCCGCGACTGGCCGCGCTTCGAATGGCGTGGCCTCATGCTCGACGTCGCCCGCCACTTCCACGACGTCGCGACGGTGAAGCAGGTGCTCGACGCGATGGCGGAACACAAGCTCAACGTCTTCCACTGGCACCTCAGCGACGACCAGGGCTGGCGCATCGAGATCAAGCGTTATCCCCTGCTGACGAGCGTGGGTGGATGGCGGACTCCCCCGGGCGCGGGAACCCATGGCGAGCCGATGCGTTACGGCGGCTTCTATACGCAGGAACAGATCCGCGACGTGGTGGCCTACGCCGCCGCCCGCCACATCACCGTCGTACCCGAACTGGACATGCCCGGCCATGCGCAGGCGGCCGTGGCCTCGTATCCGGACATCGTCGGCGTCAACGGCGACCATCCCGCCGTGTCCGTGGACTGGGGAGTGAATCCCTATCTCTACAACGTCGATGAGAAGAGCTTCACCTTCATCGAGAACGTGCTCGACGAGGTGATGGCGCTGTTCCCGTCCACCTACATCCACCTTGGCGGCGACGAGGCCGTGAAGGACCAGTGGAAGAACTCACCGACCGTCCAGGCCAGGATGAAGTCGCTGGGCATCACCGACGAAAACGCCTTGCAGAGCTGGTTCACCGACCGCCTGGGCGACTACCTGGCGAAACATGGGCGCCGCCTGATCGGCTGGGACGAGATCCTCGAAGGCGGGCTCCCGCGCACGGCCTCCGTCATGTCATGGCGTGGCGTGCAGGGCGCCATCGACGCGGCCAGGAAGGACCACGACGTGGTGCTCGCACCGGCGGGCTGGATGTACTTCGACAACCTGCAAAGCGATCGTGCGGACGAACCCAATGGCCGCCTCTCGGTACTGGCGCTGGAGCGCGTCTATGGCTTCGAACCGGTGGACGCCTCGCTCACGCCGGAGCAGGCACGTCATGTGCTGGGTGCCGAGGCCACGCTGTGGAGCGAATTCATTCCGTCGGCGCGGCACATACAGCATGCCCTCTTCCCGCGCATGGATGCGATGGCCGAGATCGCCTGGTCGCCGCGCGAAACGCGCCATTGGCAAGGCTTCCTGCAACGCCTGCCCGCGCAGATGCGGCGTTACGCGGCGCTCGACATCGCCGCGTCCGACACCGCGTTCGCGCCGGCCATCCATGTGGACGGCGACGTCGCCCAGATCCTCCACGATGGGAAGGCGACCGTGCGCATCGATAACCAGGCCGCCTTCGGCACGCTGCGCTATACGACGGACGGAAGCGCGCCGGGGAAGGACGCCAGCACCTATACCGCGCCGTTCACGGTGAACCTTCCCACGACGGTGCGTGCCGTCACCTTCGCGCCCGATGGAACGGCCATCGCCGGCGTACGCATGCGAACGGTCGATCGCGACGATTTGCTGACGCGGCGCAATGGCGAGCTCATGAAGTGTCCCGACGGCAGCCTCGGCTTGCGCATGCCCCTGCTGCCGGACCTGGCCGCGATGGATACACCCGTGTACGACATCGACCTGTTCCATGCCTGCTGGGTCTACCCGAAGGCACCGCTGGACGGGATAACGGGGATCCGCATCGAGGCGGCGCGCCTGGCGCGCAATTATGGACTCGCGCACGAGCTGTCGAAGGTCGTGTCTTATCCCGCGAAAACGGCCAATGGCGAGCTGGAGGTCCATCAGGACAGCTGCACCGGCCCGATGTTGGCCAGCTTTCCGCTGCCGGAAGGCAACGCCTTGGGCGAGCCGATCGTGCTACACGGCAAGCTGCCTGCGCTGCACGGGGAACACGACCTCTGCCTGCGCGTGACCGCACCGACGGACGGGCCGCTGTATGGTCTGGGCTCGGTGAAGCTGACAGGAAGCCATCCACGATGATGTACGCACGCCTTGCCCGCCGCCTGTTTGCCTGTGCCACCGCCGTCACGCTCGCCGGTGCCGTGCACGCGGTGGAATCGGCCACGCCGGAACAAAAGGCGAGCAGCCTCGTCGCCCGCATGAGCCTGGACGAGAAGGTCGCCCAGTTGCAGAGCGCTGCGCCTGCATTGCCGCGGCTCGGCATTCCCGCCTACGAATGGTGGAACGAAGGCCTTCATGGGGCGGCACGCGCCGGCTACGCCACGGTGTTTCCCCAGGCCATCGGTCTCGCGGCGGGTTGGCATCCGGAGCTGATGCGGCAGGTGGGCGAGGTCGTCTCGCGCGAAGCCCGCGCACGGTTCGATGCCATCGGCGCGGGACACGATCACGGCCGCTACGAGGGCCTGACCATCTGGTCGCCGAACGTCAACATCTTCCGTGATCCTCGGTGGGGACGTGGCCAGGAGACCTACGGTGAGGACCCCTACCTCACCGGCAGGCTCGCCGTGGCATTCGTGCAGGGCATCCAGGGACCGGACCCGGCGCACCCACGCGCCATCGCCACGCCCAAGCACTTCGCCGTGCACAGCGGTCCCGAAGCGGGACGCCACGGCTTCGATGTCGATGTTTCCCCCTACGATCTCGAAGCCACCTTCCTGCCCGCGTTCCGCGCGGCGGTGACCGAAGGCCAGGCGGGCTCGGTCATGTGCGCGTACAACGCGCTGCACGGTACGCCGGTGTGCGCCGACAGCGGACTGCTGGGCGACATCCTGCGCAAGGGCTGGGGATTCAAGGGCTATGTCGTGTCCGACTGCGACGCCGTCGACGACATGACGAAGTTCCATTACTACAAGGCGGACAATGCCGCTTCGTCGGCCGCCGCGATCAGTGCGGGCACCGACCTCGATTGCGGATATGCCTATGCCGGGCTGGCCGAGGCCGTCAAACGCGGGGACGTCGGCGAGTCCGTCCTCGACGCCTCGCTCGTCCGGTTGTTCGCGGCGCGATATCGCCTTGGTGAACTCGGAGCCTCCACGGCGAAGCCCTCCACCATCGACGTAAAGGCGAACGCGGCGCTTGCCCTGCGCGCGGCGCTGGAATCGATGGTCCTGCTGAAGAACGACGGCGATACCCTGCCCTTGCGAGGCACGCCGCGCATCGCCGTGATCGGGCCGAACGCCGATACGGTGGAGACACTGGAAGCCAACTACCACGGCACGCCGCGTGCGCCGGTCACGCCCCTGCAAGGCCTCCGTGCACGATTCGGCGCCGACCGCGTGAGCTATGCGCAGGGATCGCCCGTCGCGGCCGGGGTGCCGGTGCCCGTGCCGGAGACGGCGCTGCGGACGAGCACCGCCGCCGATGCCGCCGTTGGCCTCACCGGCGAATATTTCGACAACGTGGCCTTCGACGGCGCACCCCGCACCATCCGCGTGGATCGCAGCGTCAATTTCGATTGGGACCACGTCTCCCCCGCGAACCTCCCCAAGGGCCGTTACGCCGTACGCTGGACCGGTGCGATCGTGCCGCCGGGCCCCGGCGACTACACGTTGGCCGTGCACGTCGAGCGTTGCTTCGATTGTGCCGGTCACGATGCCGTGCGGCTCTTCGTCGACGGCAAGCCGGTGATCGACGATAAGGGCGACGACAAGCACGCGCAGGCGACCCTGCATTTCGACGACACCCGCCCGCACGACGTGCGCCTTGAGTTTGTCCATGGCGGCGAAGACCAGGGCGTGCGCCTGCAATGGCTGGCGCCCGCCGCCGCGCAACTCGCCGAGGCCGGACATGCCGTCGCAGCGGCCGATGTCACGCTGGCCTTCGTCGGACTGTCTCCCGATGTGGAAGGCGAGGAGTTGCACGTCGATGTCCCCGGCTTCGACGGCGGCGACCGCACGGACATCGGTCTTCCCGCTCCCCAGCAGGCCTTGCTGGAGCGCGCGGCCGCGAGTGGCAAACCGTTGGTCGTCGTGCTCATGTCGGGAAGCGCGGTCGCGCTCGACTGGGCGAAGGAACATGCGTCGGCCATCGTCGCCGCCTGGTACCCCGGGGAAAGCGGCGGTACTGCCATCGCACAGGTACTGGCAGGCGACTACAACCCGGCCGGCCGCTTGCCCGTGACGTTCTACCGGTCGGTGCGCGACCTGCCTCCGTTCACCAATTACCAGATGAAGGGCCGCACCTACCGCTACTTCGAGGGAACGCCTCTGTATCCCTTCGGCCGTGGGCTCAGCTACACGCGTTTCTCCTACGCCAAGGCCAGCGCGTCTACTGCCGGTATCGACGCGGGACAATCCGTCACGGTGAGCGTCGAGGTGCGCAATAGCGGGCAGCGCGCGGGCGACGAAGTGGTGCAGGCATATCTCAGCTATCCGCCGGACGATGCGCTCGCGCCGAAACGGTCCCTTGTCGGCTTCCAGCGCGTGCATCTCGCGCCGGGCGAAAACCGCCGCGTGACCTTCGAGCTCGATCCGCGCCGCATGAGTTCGGTGGACTCTACCGGTCAGCGAGCGGTCCTGCCGGGCGACTACGGCGTCTTTCTCGGCGGAGGCCAGCCGGGCGACGCCGCCGGTGAGCGTGCCGGTTTCACGATACGCGGACGACAGGCGCTGCCGCGATGACAAGGCATCGCATAAAGTATCCGACCCTCGCGCGGCTTGCCATCGCCTTGGCGATGTTCGGCGGCACGGTTCCCTCCGCCTCCGCCAATCCGCCGGTCAGCGTCTCCGGCGCGCACTTCATGCGCGAGGGCAAGCCGTACCAGATCATCTCGGGCGACATGCATTTCCAGAGGGTACCGCGCGAGTACTGGGCCGACCGGCTGCGCAAGGCGCGTGCGATGGGCCTCAACACGGTCACCACGTACGTGTTCTGGAACCTGCTGGAGCCTTCGCCGGGCCGTTTCGATTTCAGTGGCGGCAACGATGTCGCCGCCTTCGTGAAGGCGGCCCAGGCCGAAGGCTTGAACGTGATCCTGCGACCCGGTCCGTACATCTGCGGCGAGTGGGACGCGGGCGGCTATCCCGCGTGGTTGTTCGCCGATCCCAGCCTGCGCGTGCGTTCGCGCGATCCGCGTTTCCTGGCTGCTTCCGATCGATACCTGCAACGTCTCGGCAAGGAGCTGGCACCGCTGATGGCGAGCCACGGTGGACCCATCATCGCCACCGAACTGGAGAACGAGTACGGCTCGTACGACGACGACAAGGTCTATCTCGTCGACATCCGCGCGATGCTCAAGCGCGCGGGGCTCGCCGATGATCTTCTGCTCACTTACGACGGTCCGGACCTGCTCGCCCACGGCACCTTGCCCGATGTCACCGCGGTGATCGATTTCTCGCCAGGCGAGGCGAAAAAGAGTTTCGAAATGCTCGAGCGGTTCCGTCCCGGATCGCCACGCATGGCGGGCGAGTACTGGGCCGGCTGGTTCGACCGGTGGGGCGGGAAGCACGCCGCGACGGACGCGAAGCAGCAGGGCGACGAACTGGCCTGGATGCTCGAACAGGGTTATTCGGTGAACGTGTACCTCGTGCACGGCGGCACCAGTTTCGGCTTCATGAACGGCGCGAACTTCCAGGGTGGCCCCGCGGATCACTACGCACCGCAGACCACCAGCTACGACTACGACGCCGCGCTCGACGAAGCCGGGCGGCCGACGCCGAAGTTCACGCGGTTCCGCGACATCATCGCCAAGGCCACGGGAGTGACACCGCCTTCCCTGCCCCCGTCGCCTCCCGTGCGCGCGCTTCCCGCATTCTCCCTGGGTGAATCCGCATCGCTGTGGGACAACCTGCCCGCCCCGCAAGCCTCCGACCTTCCCAAACCCATGGAAGCCTACGGTCAGGCCTATGGCTACACGCTCTACCGGACCACGGTACACGGCCCCTTCCACGGCTCGCTCTACCTCGGCGACGTCCGCGACTATGCAGCCGTCTATCTCGACCGCCAGCCGCGCGGCACGGTGGAGCGTCGGCTGAAGCAGGTGGCTGTCGACATCGACATGGCGGCGGGCGAGCACACGCTCGACATCCTGGTCGAGAACTCCGGGCGCGTGAACTACGGACCCCACCTGGAAGACGGCCGCGCCGGGCTCGTCGATCCCGTGATGCTCGGCGAAACGATCCTGCATGGCTGGCAGGTGTTCCCGCTGCCGATGTCTTCGCCTGACACATTGCGCGGCTGGACCACCGGCGGGGTCGAGGGCCCCGCCTTCCATCGTGGAACGGTCACGGTCGACACGCCGGCGGATACCTTTCTCGACGTTCGCGCCTTCGGCAAGGGCTTCGCCTGGCTCAACGGTGTCAACCTCGGCCGGATCTGGTCCATCGGGCCGCAACACGACTTGTACGCTCCCGCGCCATGGTTCCGCCACGGCGTGAACCAGGTGGTGGTGTTCGATTTCGATACCCGCCACCAGCCCGTCATGCGTGGCGTGGACCGGCGCCTGTGGTCCGACCCGCCAAAAACGACGCCCTGAATCCTTCCCCGTTCGCGCCGCCATCAAGGAGATCCGTTCGATGACGAAGCCCCCCTCCCTCCGCCGCCTGGCCGCCTGCCTCGCTGTCGCCCTGATGGCATCCCTGCCCGGCGCCCCGCGCGCTGAATCGTTCACCGACGTGAAACCGTCGGCCCAGCAGGTCGCATGGCAAGACCTCGAATTCGGCGTGATCGTCCATTTCGGCACGAACACGTTTCTCGATCGCGAATGGGGCGATGGCACCGCGCCGGCCTCCGTGTTCCATCCCGACAAGGTCGATCCGGACCAGTGGGCGCGCGCGGTGAAAGCCGCGGGGGTGCGCTATATGGTGCTGGTCGCCAAGCACCATGACGGCTTCGCGCTGTGGCCCACCGAACAGACCGACTACTCGGTGAAGGCCAGCCCCTGGAAGGGTGGCAAGGGTGACCTCGTGCGCATGGCCTCGGATGCGGCGAAGAAGAACGGCCTCGGCTTCGGCGTCTACCTTTCGCCGTGGGACCGGCACGATCCGCGCTACAAGGATTCGGCGGCCTACGACAAGTACTACCTCTCGCAGATGGAGGAGCTGGTCCAGCATTACGGCCCGCTGACCGAATGGTGGCTCGACGGTGCCGGTAGCGCGGGCCACGTCTACGACTTCGCGAAGTACGTGGAGACTCTGCGCACCTACCAGCCGAACACCATGGTCTTTGCGGACATGGCCTTGTTCGACTACGGCGACATCCGCTGGGTGGGTAACGAACAAGGCGTGGTGCAGGGTGAGAACTGGAACGTCATCGACCGGCACGGGCAACTTCGCTGGCGGCCGCTGGAAGTGGACACGCCGCTGCACAAGAACCATTGGTTCTTCAGTTCGAAGCCGGATTTCGCCACGTCGTTGAAGACGGTCGACGAACTCATGGACAACTGGGAGAACAGCGTCGGCAAGGGTGGCCAGTTCATGTTGGGCGTCGCGCCCGACACGCACGGCCTGCTACCGGACGCCGATGTGCGGCGACTGGCGGAGTTCGGCAAGGCGCTGAAGGCGCGTTATGGCGACGAGGCCAACCTGGCGGTGAAACATGGCGCGGTCGACGACAACGTCGCCGCGGCGCTGGACAACGACCCGGCCACGTTCTGGTCGGCCCCGGCCGGCTCGGCGAATGCCACGCTCGAGGTCGACCTCGGCCGCGACGTGACTTTCGACCACGCCATGAGCATGGAGTGGCTGGACGGTGGGCAGAACGTCCACGGCTATGCCGTGCAGGTGTGGGACGGCAAGGGATGGAAGACGGTCGCGCAGGCGCAAGCCATTGGCCACATGAAGATCGATGCCTTCGAACCGGTGACCGCGCGGCGGGTGCGCTTGAACATCCTGTCAGCCGTGGGGACGGCGCGGATCCGTGAGTTCAAGCTGTTCAAGGTGGGGCGCTGAGGGGCGTCCCTGGTCGAATGACGAGGGGGCCCGTTATCGCCGCTGAAGCGGCTCCCACATTTCACCAGCCCAGCCATGTGTGGGAGACAGTTGCCATATTTCGCTGTCCCAGCTTCGTATGGGAGCCGGCTGCCACATCTCGCTGTCGCGGCTTCGTATGGGAGCCGGCTGCGACATCTCGCTGTCGCGGCCTTGTGTGGGAGCTGTCTCTTATACACATCT
>NZ_JBPGXU010000031.1:0-37845 GCF_056755675.1 Luteibacter sp. KNZ12-1A
GCTTGTGGGCTGCTGTGGTGGGACCCGACCGTGGCGGCGAGGGGTGCTTGCCGTACCGGGGCCCGCTGCCGCGGTATCGCCTACAAGGTCGGCCCCCACAATGGGGTTTTCGTGTGAAACACCCGACCGCTTCCCTCGCCGCACCAGCCCAACGCGATGGCGAAGCCGAGCCGAACGAAGCCCAGACACGCGCGAAGAATCAAAAAAAAGCGCCCCACCAGGGGGCGCTCGTTTCTTGCTCGGTGACGATCGCTTACTTGTATTCGACGGCGCCCGAGATCACCAGGCCCTTCTCATCCATGTGCGCTTCGCCGCCGACCTGCACGATGCGCGCGGCCTGCGCTTTCATCGCGTCGAACTGGACCTTGGAGCGCTGGGCGGCCGCGGTCTGCGTCGCCTGGTCGTCCGGAGCGCCATCCGCGCCGGAGGCGTCGTCCATCGCCTTGGCATAGGCGGTCGCTTTCTCGGCCATCACATCGACCCATGCGCGATACATATCGCCATTGAGGTGCAGGCGGTTGAGCCGGCCGGCATCGCCGATCGGACCCATCAGCATGTCGTCGAGCTTGGCGTCCTCGCCTTCGCCCAGGCCCACCACGATCGCCTGTCCGTTCATCGCCGCCCAGCCCGGCATGCCGAGCATGCTGCCGATGTTCGGCGGCAGCGGTGCGGGCTTGCCGTCGCCGGCGAGCTTGAAGTCGCCACCGAACATCGCCTGGCCCATCGCCAGGAGGCCGGCGGGGTTGCGCGTGGCAAGCAGGACTCGACCGGTGAAGGTCGGCATCTGCTGACCCGCCGCGGCCGGCTTGAACGAATCCAGCACGATGCGCACGCCCCGGATGTCGCCGAACGGGGGAATCGCCGCCTGCTGCATGGTCGAGCCGAGCTTGGCGAAACTGTCGTTCATGTTGACGAAGGCGGGGCATTCGAACGGCTTGGCCGCCACGGCCTCGGACTGCGCGGTGAAGAACGTGCGGATCTGCTCGACGGGCAGCGCGAGGCTGATGTCGAACGGTGCGCTGGCGTCCTTGCCCAGGCCCGGCAATTCCACCTTCAGGCCCGAGAAAGCCTTGGCGATGTCGTCGGCCAGCGCCACGTCCACACGCTGCTCCTGATGGTGCAGGTCCAGTCGCGTGTAGCCGAAGCTGAGCGACGGCACGCGCGCCGCGATGCGCGAGGCTTCGGCCTGGCAACTCGGCGGCAGTTCGGGCACCGGCTCACCGGTCTTGGCGGACTGATGCTTGAGGAACGCGGAGAACAGGGGATCCTTGCCCGCGGCCACCAGCGGCAACAGGCGGACGAGGTCGACCTGGCCGACCGCGTAGTCCTTGTATCCCTTGTCCTTGGCGAGGTCGGCGAGGCGGCCATCGTCCTGCAGGCTCTTTTCCGGGCGATCGACGCCCAGCGCCTGGCGGACCAGCGGCTGCGCGGCATCGGCGGGGAGCAGGGAGACGACGGCCTGCTTGCCCACGGTCGCGATCACCAGCTGAACGCCGGAATCGGACAGGGTCACGTGGCGATAGGCCTGGCCACCCGCGTCGGCGGTGTCCAGCTTCTTGCCGTAGGCGGTTTCGAGGCGGCCCACGAAGGCCTCCCAGGCGGACGGATCGGCCAACGCCACGCGCGCCACGGGGCTGAGGCCGAGGCCATAGATGGCCGAGCCGGTCTTCACGTCCAGGCCCATGTTCTTCAGCGCCGCCTCGGCGGTCTTGCCGTCGAACTCGGCGGCGAAGGCCTTGAGCAGGCGGGCACCTTCGGCGTTGCCCTTGGTTTCGAGGTCCTGCGCGACGGATTTCATCTGCGCGACCTGGGTCGGCAGTTCGTTATTGGCCTGCGAAATCATGGCCTCGTAGGCATCGTCGTCGAGCTTGTCGAGGTTCGACAGCACGTAGGGTGTGTCGGCCGGCACGAAGGCCAGCGGGGCGTCCTTGTCCTTGTGGCCGCAGGCCGCCAGCAGCACGCTGGCGACGCCGAGCGCGATGAGTCGCTTCGTCGGTCGCATTCTGTATCCCGTTGTTTGGTTGGTCCCTTGGTACGGCCATTATGCCGGAACCACGCCGCCGCCACGCGCCCCCACGGCAGGAGAGGCGCAAATTCCTACGGGCCTATCGGCCCATGACCTCGGCCAGCACCGCCATCCGCACGAATACGCCGTTGCCGACTTGCTCGAGGATGCGCGACTGCGCCCCGTCGGCGACCTCCGGGGCGATCTCGATCCCGCGGTTGATCGGGCCCGGGTGCATGACCAGGCAGCCCTTGGCGGCGAGGGCGAGGCGCCGGGTATCGAGGCCGAAACGTTCGAAATAGGCGGCTTCGTCGGGCAGGTCGGTCGAGGCCATGCGCTCCTTCTGCAGGCGCAGCATGATGATGACGTTCGCTCCTTCGATGGCTTCGTCGAAGTCCTCGTGGTAGGTGACGTTGTCCAGCTCGCCCTCGGTGGGCAGCAGCGAGGACGGCCCGACGAGGCGTATCTCCTTCGCGCCCAGGGCCGTGAAGGCATGCACGTCCGATCGCGCCACGCGTGAATGGCGCACGTCGCCGCAGATGGCGATGCGCAGCTTGCGGAAGTCCGGGTGATGGTTGCGGATGGTCAGCGCGTCGAGCAGGCCCTGGGTAGGATGGGCACGGTTGCCGTCGCCGGCATTGACCACGGCGACCCCGCTCATCGCGTGGCGGACCAGCGACTCCGGCGTGCCCGATTCCTTGTGCCGGACGATGATCGTGTCCAGGTGCATGGCTTCGAGCGTATGCAGCGTGTCGAACAACTCTTCGCCCTTGGCGGTCGACGAGAAGCCGATGTCGAAGTTGATCACGTCGGCACCGAGGCGGCGTGCGGCGAGTTCGAACGACGTGCGCGTACGCGTGGAAGGCTCGAAGAAGAGGTTGAGCACCGTGCGGCCGGCGAGCAGGTCGAGCTTTCGCGTTCCGTGCGCGGTGGCTTCGCGCATGCTGTTGGCGCGGTCGAGGATGCGCTCGATGTTTTCGCGCGGCATGTTCTCGAGGGTGGTCAGGTGGCGCAGGCGTTGTGTCATGACGTCCCCAAGGTGGTTATAAGGTAGGACTCGAGAATGACCGCCGCCGCCTCGGCATCGATCGACTTCGCGTCCGAACGTTTGCGGGTGCCCGCGGCGCGGCCGGCGGCGAAGCGCCGGGCGGCCTCCTGCGAACTCATGCGTTCGTCGGCGAACGCCACCGGGAGGGCGTACCGCTGGCCGATGCGCTCGGCGAAGCGCCGTGCCGTGCGGGTCATCGGTTGCTCCTTGCCGTCGTTGTCGAGCGGCAGCCCCACGACCAGTTCCGCCGGCAACCACTCGCGACGCAAGGTGTCCAGCGCATGCCAGTCGGGCTCGCCATCGCGGACGGGCACGGCCGCCAACGCACGGGCGGTGCCGGTCAGGCGATTGCCGACGGCGACACCCACGATCTTCGTTCCGACATCGAAGCCGAACAGGCAGCTCATCGTGCCCCTGGCTCAGGCGTGACCGGCGTAGCCGGCCAACTGGGAGGGGTCCTGCACGCCAAGCTTGCGTGCGGCGGCGACCCAGCGTTCGTCGATGGGGGTGTCGAAGATGATGTGTTCGTCCGCGCGCGTGGTGAGCCACGCGTTGTCCATCACTTCCTGCTCGAGTTGCCCGGCGTCCCAGCCGGCGTAGCCGAGCGTGACGACGGCGCGGCGCGGGCCTTCGCCCGCGGCCATGGCCACGAGGATGTCGCGCGACGTGGTGACCGACCAGTCGTCGTTCACGCGATAGCTGGAATCCCAGTTGCCCGGTTCGCGGTGGAGGACGAAGCCGCGTTCCTGCTGGACGGGGCCGCCGATGAGGACGGGGTAGTCGGCGATCTCCGGGTCGTCGCACTGGAGTTTCATCTGGGCGAGGACGTCGCCCAGGCGGTACTCGGATATCTGGTTGATCAACAGGCCGACCGCGCCGTCTTCGCCATGCTGGCAGAGGAAGGCGACCCCGCGCGCGAAGGGCGGCTCGGCCAGCGTGGGCATGGCGATGAGGAATTGCCCCGCGAAGGTATTGGCGATCGTCATGGCTGCATTGTAGCCGTTACGAACATGAGCCGTGTGCGAATGTTCAGTGCGTCGCGCTTACCGTGTGCGCACGATCACAAGGAGATGGCATCGTGCGAAAAGTAATGTTTATCAAGGGTTTCGTGCTGATTTCCGCCGGCTTCGCCGGGGTTGCGCCGGCCTCCGCGCCGGGCGCCTGGAAGGACTACGACCAACGGCTGACCAGCGCCTGCATCGCGGCCAGCGGCCTGAAGGATGCGAAGCCGGTGGGCGCTCCGATCCGGTACGACGACCGGGTGCCGGTCACGGCGCTGGTGCTGGCCGGGCGTTACCCACAGAAGCACATGAACAACCGGCCGGGGCGGGAGTTGTGCGTGTGGGATCGGAAGGCGGGGAAGGCGTATGTGAGCGAGGCGGACCAGTTGTTGCCGGCACGTTGAATCGCCGACAGGGTCGGCTCCCACACGTCATCGGGAAACCCGCCCGACCCGGCGGGAGTCCACCCATCTGGCGGGAACCCACCTACCCGGCGGAAGCCTACCTATCTGGCGGGGACCTACCTATCTGGTGGGAGCCGACCCTGTCGGCGATGGCTCGCAACCCCTGTGGGAGCCGCCTTCGTCGGCGACGGCTCAGTAGTTGCGCAACACATTCCCCGGCAGGAACTGCCAGGTACGCGTGATATACAACTCGTCCACCCGGGCCTTGTCCGAAGGCAGGGCGGGGAAGGGCGCGGCGAGGCGGACGATACGCTGGGCGGCGTCGTCGAGCAGCTTCTGCCCGGAACTCTTGATCACATCCATGCTCTTGATCGATCCATCGCGGTTCAGGCCCACGGTGAGCACCAGTTCGCCATGCAGCCCCTGGCGCCGCGCCTCGTCGGGATAGTTGAGGTTGCCCACGCGTTCCACGCGGCCGACCCAACCCTTCATGTAGGCGGCGTAGGCATACTCGCGCGTGTTCGAGGAGATGAACTTCTTCTTCGGGCGCTTCGCGTACGCCTGCGACTGGTCGCGGACCTCGGCCGCCAGCTTCGCCATTTCCAGCTTGCGCTGCGCCTCGTCGTCGGAGACGGGCAGGGGCCGTTCCTTTTGCTCGGTCTGTTCACGCTTGGTATCGACCGCGAAAGCCGTCTCGCCCGAGGTGGTGAGGAGTGGGTCCGGCGTGGCCTCGCGTGGCATGGGCGCACGGGCCTCGGTGGGTTCGGCCGCATCGCCGGGGTTGCGCGTGGGCAAGGGGCCGGATGCGCGTTCCGACGGGCGGGCGGCCTTGTCCCGGTCGCCACCGCCCGAATTATTGGCCTGGGCGAGGAAGTCCGCCTTGTCCGGCGCTTCCTGGTTGGCGACGTCCACAAGGGTGACATCGAGCGTGGGCACGCTCGGTCTGGGCTTCTCCGCCTCGAAGGTGATGCCGAGGATGACGACACCGTGCAACAGCAGCGAGAACAGCAGGGTCGCGCCGAACAGATCGGCGCCGGTGGTGCGGGTCGTCATCGGGCCTCGATCGCGTCGAACATCAGCCCGGCGATGTTAATGCCGAAGCGGGCGTCCAGTTCGCGCACGCCTGTCGGAGATGTGACGTTGATCTCGGTCAGGTAGTCGCCGATCACGTCCAGGCCGACGAAGCGGAGCCCCCGGCGGACCAGTTCCGGGCCGACCTGGGCGGCGATCCAGCGGTCGCGGTCGGACAGGGGGATCCCCTCGCCCTTGCCCCCGGCGGCCAGGTTGCCGCGGAACTCGTCACCCTGGGGGATGCGGGCCAGCGCGTAGGGCACAGGCTCGCCGTCGATCAGCAGGATGCGTTTGTCGCCGGCGGTGATCTCGGGGATGTATTTCTGCGCGATGGCGAAATGGCGGGCGCCGTCCAGCAGGGTCTCGAGCATGGAGTTGAGGTTGCTGTCGCCGGCCTTGACGCGGAATATCCCGCGCCCGCCCATGCCGTCCAGCGGCTTCAGCACGGCCTCGCCATGGCGGGCGACGAACTGCTTCAGTTCGTCCCGGTCGCGCGAGACCAGGGTCGGCACGATGCACTGCGGAAAGTCCAGGGCGAACAGCTTCTCGTTGCAGTCGCGCAGCGAACGTGGGTCGTTCACCACCTTGCAGCCCGCCCGCTGGGCACGTTCCAGCACCATGGTGTCGTAGACGAACTGGGGGTCGACCGGCGGATCCTTGCGGGCCAGGACGATGTCGACCTCGCCCAGCGGACGCCACACCGGTTCACCGAGGGTGAACCAGCCGGAGGGATCCTCCTTCACGGTGAGCGGGCGCAGGCGTGCCCATGCCTCGCCATCGCGCAGGGCGAGGTCGCCCTGTTCCATGTAAAGCAGGGCGTGCCCACGGCGGGAGGCCTCCAGCAGCATGGCGAAGGTGGTGTCCTTGGCGATCTTGATGGCGCGGATGGGGTCCATCAGGACGGCGACGGAGAGCGGCATGGAGATGTCCCGGTAGGCAGGAAAGGTGCCAAGTCTAGTCAAGGCGGGCAGAATTGGGGCGAATTCGGCAGGCGGAACTTTTCCTTTAAGAACAATTCATCTTGACGGCGCCCCGGCCAACCATTAAACAGCGGACGGGAGGAACGCCGAAGAGCGGACCGCTGGAGCCATGGGTTCCGGACATCGACCTGGCGCACGGAATAGTCGGCACGAAACCGGCTATCCTGCGACGGGATTTGCGGTTTTTTTGCGTGGCACGGGGGCGCAGTGAACGAAAACGGACGTGGTAACGACCTGACCGGGTTGCGGGTCATGGTCATCGACGATTCGAAAACCATCCGACGCACGGCCGAGACCCTGCTGAAGAAGGAAGGCTGCGACGTACTCACCGCGGTCGACGGTTTCGAGGCCCTGGCCAAGATTTCCGACCAGAAGCCGAACATCATCTTCGTCGACATCATGATGCCGCGCCTGGATGGCTACCAGACCTGCGCACTGATCAAGAACAACGCCCAGTTCCGCGGCACGCCGGTGATCATGCTGTCCTCCAAGGACGGCCTGTTCGACAAGGCCCGTGGCCGCATCGTGGGCGCGGAGCAGTACCTCACCAAGCCGTTCACCCGCGACGAGCTACTCGGCGCGATCCATCGGTACGCGAAGGCGAACTGACCGAACACCACCGCTAGACGACGTCCAGGGGGACGTGTGGCAAACATTCTCATCATCGACGACTCGCCCACCGACGTCCGCGTGTTCACCACGCTGCTCGAGAAGGCGGGTTTCTCCGTTTCCAGCGTCGACAACGCCGAGGCCGGCCTCGATCGCATCCGTGCGAACAAGCCCGACCTGGTGATCATGGACGTGATCATGCCGGGCATGAACGGTTTCCAGGCCACCCGTACGCTGAGCCGGGACCCGGCGACGGCGGACGTGCCCGTGGTGATGATCACGACCAAGTCCATGGAAACCGACAGGGTGTGGGGCCTGCGCCAGGGCGCCAAGGCGTTCATCACCAAGCCGGTGAACGAAAAGGAGCTGCTCTCGACCATCGCCAGCCTCCTGCCGAACAAGACGCATTGAGGGCGCCATGAGCGAGAACGCCTCCCTTACGCCTTTCGAACTCCTCGCCCGCTACGAGAGGGCGTGTCTCGCCCACTCGGCGGACGCGCCCGAGCGCGTGGACACCCTGGGCCTGTGGCGAGGCATCGGTTTTCGCGTGGGCCGCCGCGCCTTCGTCAGCGGCATCGAGGAAATCAACGAATTGCTGGCCGTGCCGCCGCTGACCAACGTGCCCGGTACGCAGCCGTGGCTGATGGGCGTGGCCAACGTGCGTGGCAACCTGGTGCCGGCGATCGATCTTGGCCGGTTCCTGTTCGATGAACGCACGCCGTCGTCGGAGCGCACGCGCTTGCTGCTCGTGCGCCAGCATGGCGGCACGGTGGGTCTGCTGGTGGATGAAGTGTTCGGCCAGCGTACGATGGACGAGACGCAGCGGGGCACGGGCGAGGAAGAGCACGATCCGCGGCTGGCGCGCTTCGTCGCGGAGAACGTGCAACTGGGTGAGCAGAGCTTCGGCTTGTTCAGCATGAGCCGGCTGGTTCGTGCGCCGGATTTCAGGCAGGCGGCGTTGTAAGGCGCCTCATTGGGGGAGGGGGACGGCCGGGTGGCTGGCCCCTGACAGGATAGGTGGAGACGGCATGGCCGGCTTCGCGATGGGAACGGAGGGGCGGTCAGCGCGACCGCTTCGTCTTGCCGGCGGCCTCGTCGAGGCGCCGGTGGCTAGCTTTGCCAGGTTTGGGTGAGGTGGATATGAGCACGACAGCAGGCGGCGCAGGCCGGGAACGCGGGTACACGATCGTCATCGTGTTCCTTCTCCTGGCGATCGGTTTGGCGTCGGTCGACTTCTGGTGGCTGAACAACAAGAACGGCGAGGACCGCGAGGCCATCGCGCTGACGACCCAGGTGCAGGTGCTTTCGCAGCAGACCGCGAAGTACGCACTGGAGGCGTCGGACGGCAATCGCGATTCGTTCCGTGAGTTGTCGGCCACGCGAAACACGATCGATTCGGCCGTGCAGCGCCTGGTCAAGGGCGACGACAAGACCGGCATGCCGGCCTATGCCGACGCCAGCGCCAACGCCGCGCCCGCCGGTCGCGCGATCGGCGCGCTGGCCAATGCCTGGCACCAGCTCGACGCGGACATCGGCAAGATCCTTTCCAACAAGGACCTCGTGCTGTCCTCGGGCGAACGCGCCGATCTGTTCTCCAAGCAGATGCCGCTGTTGAACGCGCGCACCGACGAAGTGTTGAACATCGTCCAGCAGAAGAACGCCTCGGTGGAGCAGACCTTCACCATCGCGCGCTGGATGCTGATGGCCGACCGCATGATCCGCCGCGTGCAGGAGATCCTGCAGGGTGGCGACGGTGCCCAGTCGGCGGCGGATGGCCTTTCCCGCGACGCGCAGCTCTACGGCGCGGTGTTGAAGGGCCTCATCGACGGCAATCCGGACGGCGGCGTGCGTGCCATCAGCGACGCCAACGCGCGCAAGATCCTCGAAGGCATGCAGACCTCCTGGACGGAACTGGTCGATCCAGTCGGCCAGCTGGTCACCGCCTCGCCGAACCTGCAGGACGTGAAGCGCGCCGGCAACCAGGCTTCCCTCGATTCCCAGACGGTGCTGCTCCGCGCCAACGAATCGGCCGAGCAGATCGCCAAGCTGCCGCTGACCCGCCTGTTCCCGAACGTGTGGTGGGGCCTGCTCGGCGCCATCGGCGCCGTGCTGTTCGCCCTGCTGCTGGTCTACAACCTGGTGCGCGACCAGCGCCGCCGCTTCGAGACCACTTCCGACCTGAACCAGCGTAACCAGACCGCGATCATGCGCTTGCTGGACGAGATGGGCACGCTCGCCGAAGGCGACCTGACCATCAAGGCCACCGTCACCGAGGACATCACGGGCGCCATCGCGGACGCCATGAACTCCGCCGTCGACGAGATGCGCAACCTCGTCACCACCATCAACGAGACCGCGGTGCGTGTCTCCGCGGCGGCGCAGGAGACCCAGGCCACCGCCATGCACCTCGCCGACGCGGCGGAGCAACAGGCGCAGCAGATCACCTCGGCCACCTCCGCGATCAACCAGATCGCCACCTCGATGGATACGGTGTCGAAGGATTCGGCCGAATCGGCCGACGTGGCCCAGCGCTCGGTGCAGATCGCCTCGCGCGGCGCGGAAGTGGTGCGCGAGACCATCCAGGGCATGGACTCCATTCGCGACCAGATCCAGGAGACGTCCAAGCGCATCAAGCGCCTGGGTGAGTCGTCGCAGGAAATCGGCTCGATCGTGGAACTCATCAACGACATCGCCGAGCAGACCAACATCCTCGCCCTGAACGCGGCCATCCAGGCGGCATCGGCCGGCGAGGCGGGCCGCGGCTTCGCGGTGGTCGCGGACGAAGTGCAGCGCCTCGCCGAACGTTCGGCGAGCGCGACCAAGCGAATCGAGACCCTGGTCCAGACCATTCAGTCCGATACCAACGAAGCGGTGAGCTCGATGGAACAGACCACCGCCGAGGTGGTCGCGGGCGCACGACTGGCCGAGGACGCGGGCACGGCGCTGGGTGACATCGAGCGCGTGTCGAACGACCTCTCGGCGCTGATTCAGAACATCTCCGCGGCGGCCCGCCAGCAGTCCGCGGCGGCCACCGACACCTCGGCGACGATGAACGTCATCCAGGAGATCACCTCGCAGACATCGCTGGGTGCCAGCCAGACCGCCGAGTCCATCGGAAACCTGGCCCAGCTCGCGAACGACCTGCGCCTGTCCGTCGCGAACTTCAAGCTGCCGGGCTAATGCAGTGAGACTCCAAGACCATACCGATTTCACCACGCTGCACTGGGTCAAGGCCGAGCTCGACGACGCCTTGTCCAAGGCACGCCAGGCCCTCGAATCCTACGTCGAGGACTCGCGCGACGCCTATGTCATGCACACCTGCGCGGCGGACCTGCACCAGGTCCACGGCACGTTGCGTATGGTCGAGCTCTATGGCGCCGCGATGGTCGTCGGCGAAATGGAGCAGCTGGTCGCCGCGCTGATCGACAACCGCGTCGTCCACCGCGACGACGCCTATGCCGCGCTGATGCGCGGCATGATGCAGATGCCCGATTACCTGGAGCGTTTGCAGAGCGGTCACCGCGACGTGCCCATCGTGCTGTTGCCGCTGCTCAACGACCTGCGCGAAAGCCGGGGCGAGCAGTCGCTGCACGAGTCCGCCCTGTTCACGCCCAACCTCGACACCATGCTTCCGGCGACGGCGCCCGGCGCCGCCCATCCGGGGGTGGCCGAGGCCCATCGCGCCGAACTGGGCGACCTGCGCGTGAGGTTCCAGCAGCAGTTGCTGGCCTGGTTCCGCGGGCAGGGCAACGAACGCCAATTGCTGGGCATGCGCGCGACGCTCGACAGCCTCGCCGCGCGTTGCTACACGATCGCCGGGCGGCGCCTGTGGTGGATCGCCGCCGGCGTGTTGGAGGGTCTGGAGCGCGGCGTGTTGCGCGCCCACGAAAAAGACGTGCGCCAGCTCATCGGTCGCGTCGACCGCTCCATTCGCGAGCTCGTCGACGGCGGCGAGGAAGCGCTGCAGAACGGCGATTCCGACGAACTCGCGCGCAAGCTCCTGTATTACGTCGCCCAGGCCAAGCCGGGCAGCGAGCGTATCGAGGAACTGCGCCAGACCTACCGTCTCGATGGCCTGCTGCCGCAGGCCGCCGAGCTCGAGCACGCCCGTGGCTCGATGTCCGGCCACAACCGTGCCCTGCTCGACACCGTGTCGGCGGCGATCAAGGACGACCTGCTGCGGGTGAAGGAAGCGCTCGACCTGTTCCTGCGCCGTCCCGATGGCGACCCGGCCCAATTGGGCTTGCAGACCGACGTACTCGATCGCGTGGGCGACACGCTGGGCATGCTCGCCCTGGGCGTGCCGCGCCGTGTCGTGGGTGAGCAGCGCCGCATCCTCGGCGAGATCGCCACGGGAGCGCGCGCGCCGGACGAGGAATCGTTGCTCGACGTCGCCGGCGCGCTTCTCTATGTCGAAGCGTCGCTGGACGACCATATCGAACGCCTGGGCGCGGAGGGCGAACATCCCTCGTCGTCGAGCGACCTCGGCCCGGCACCGCTGCCGCGCAGCGAGGCGCGGCACATCCTGGCCACGCTCATGCGTGAAGCCACCGCGAATACGTCCAAGGTGAAGGACGCGATCGTCGGGTTCGTCGAATCGTCGTGGGACCACGAACAACTCGCTGGCGCGCCCGAATTGATGGCCGAGATCGGCGGTGCGATGCGCATGCTCGGCGCGGCGCGTCCGGCCGAGCTGGCCGACGGCATCGGCTTGTTCATCCATCGTGAGTTGCTTGGCGACCGCCGCGTGCCGAACGGTACCCAGATGGATCGCCTGGCCGATGCGCTGGCCGCGCTCGAGTACTACCTCGAAGCCGCGCGCGAGCACCGTGGCGGACTGGAACACATCCTCGACGTGACCCAGCAAAGCCTGGCCGAACTCGGTTACTGGCCGGTGCCGGTGGACGGCGAGGGCAACGAGGCGCTCGGCGAGGGTGCGCTCGAAGAGATCGAGGCGGCGGCCATCGAGCATATCGCCGTGCCGTCGACCAGCGTCGATGCAGGCGAGACGGTATCCAGCTTCGCCGACAGCTTCGATCTCGTCGACGAGCCGCCCACCGACGAAGAGATCGCCGCGGCGTCCCGCGATGCCGGCGCCGTGCCGGTGCCTGCCGCGGCCGTTGGCGAGGAAGACTGGATCGAGATCGAGGAAGAGGTCGAGCAGGACGTCGGCGGCCACGGCATGGCCGAGTTCGCCGGCTTCCAGATCACCGTGGATGGCATCGACGACGAGATTCGCGAGATCTTCCTCGAAGAAACCGATGAGGAAATCGCCAATCTCCGCGCCGGCCTGGGCCACTGGTTGACCGACCCCGAACGCAGCGATGCGCTGGTGCCCATCCGCCGTTCGTTCCATACGCTGAAGGGTTCGGGCCGTCTCGTCGGCGCACGCCTGCTGGGCGAGTTCGCCTGGAAGGTCGAGAACATGCTCAACCGCGTGCTCGACGGTTCGATCGGGCCGCATGAAGGCGTGCAGGCGCTCGTGCGTCATGCCGTCGAGGCATTGCCGCAACTCAAGGCCGCGCTCGAGGGCGATGCCACGCCAGGCGCGCCGATCGCGGCGATCATGGAAACCGCGGACCGCCTGGCCATGGGCGACGTCGCCTTCGTCGAGGACGTCGCGCGCAGTTCCATCCACCGCGTTCGCAGCAAGGTCAAGCGCCGCGTGCCGCGCGACACCATCGCCGCGGTGCCCACGGCGGGTTTCGCCGCCTATGGCCAGGCGCCGGCGCCGGTGGAAGACAGCGCTGCATCGGTGGAGGCCGCGTTCAGCGAGCCCGCCTATGTCGCGCCGCCGCTGCCGCCCGTGGATTCGGTCCTGCTGGACATCCTGCGTACCGAAGTGGCGCAGTATCTCAACGTGATTCGCGCCAACCTGGCCCGCGCCGGCGATGGCGAGCTTCATGTGGACGACGCCCTGCTGCGGGCCGTGCATACGTTGCACGGTGCGATCGGCATGGTCGACATCCCCGTGCTGATCCAGGTGCTCGCGCCGCTGGAGGGCCTGGTCAAGCGCGTGCGCGCCACGGGCCTGCCGTTGAGCAAGGAAGGCGTCGATGCGCTGACCGACACGGCGGACCTGGTCGATCACGTGATGGAACAGTTCGACGCGCCCGATCCGCGCGTGCCGGACGTGGCATCGCTGGCCGCGCGCATCGTCGCCCTGCGCGACGAGCAACCGGAAGCGACGGTTGCGCACATCCTGTACGAGCCCGATCCGCTGCCGCTCGATGACGAACTCGCCGAAGATGAATCGCCCGTCGACGCGGGCTCCGTCGAGGCGTCCGCGGAAACGGCGGAAGCCTATCTGCCGGAGCAGGCGGAAGCCACGACCGTTCCGTCGCTCGACGAGGCGTTGATCGCCGACGAGATCGCGGAAGAAGAAGGCGAGCTTCCCGGGATCGAGCTGGCGCCGGTCGAACCAGTCGGTGGTGGCGACGACTTCACCGCCGAACTGCTGGCGTCGCTGGAGCGCTTCGAAAACTTCGAGATCGACAAGCCGGAAGGCGAGGTCAAGCCGATTCTGGCCTTCGACGCCGAGGAAGACGCCACGTGGCGTGCGCTGGTGGGCGAGGAGTCGGCCGAGCCATCGCTGCCGCAGCCGATGACGCATGACGGCGACGTGTTGCATACGGACGATGGGCTGGTCGAACCGCTCGTCGTCGAGGAAGAGATCGACGAGACGGTGTCGGAGGAGGAGGGGTTCGTTGCGGACGAACTGCTCGCTCCGCAGGAATCGCCGACAGGGTCGGCTCCCACCGCGCCTGCCGAAGCCGAGCTTCCCATCGAGCCTGCCGCCGAAGTCGAGTTGCCCAGCGAGACCGCCGGGCCCGAGGGTGTGTTCGAGCCGGTGGTCATCGAGGACCAGTCGCACGAGGCGCTGGCCGAGCCGGTGCATACGCCGGCCGACGAGCCGGTGGCGGCGCTGGTGCCGGAGCTGTCGCCTTATGCCGATATCGATCCCGACTTGCTCGAGGTTTTCATCGAGGAAGGGCGCGAGATCCTGGATCATGCCGATGCCGCGCTGGCGTCGTGGCGTGCCGAGCCGGAACAGGCCGAGCACGTGACCGCGCTGCAACGTGACCTGCATACCTTGAAGGGCAGTGCGCGCATGGCCGGCATGGCCGCGGTCGGCGACCTGTCCCACGCGATGGAAGCGCTGCTCGACGCGGTGGCCGGTGGCCAGCGCGAGAGCGACCGTCCCGCCATCGAGGCGACCGAGGCCGGCTTCGACCGCCTGCATGGCATGATCCAGAGCATCGCCCTGGGCAAGCCGATCGCCTTGACCGACGCGGATATCGAACCGTTCGCACGGCTTGCCGGCGCACCGATCGCACCCGACACCGTCACGGCCGAGACGTACCGCGAGGAACGCGAAGCCGCGATCGTCGAATACGCGCCGGTACTCCCCGAACCGATCCACGAGCCGGAGCCGACGCACGCGATCGAACGCGATCTGCCCGACCTCCTGCCCGAATTCGAGGAAGAGGAACTCCAGCGTGCCTCGCAGGAGCAGATCCGCGTCCGAGCCGACATGCTCGACACGCTGGTCAACCACGCGGGCGAGGTCTCGATCTACCGTTCTCGCCTGGAACAGCAGACGGCGAGCTTCCGTTCGGCGCTCACCGAGCACGAGCAGACGGTCAGCCGACTGCGAAGCCAGCTGCGCATGCTCGAGATCGAGACCGAGGCGCAGATCATCGCGCGTTATCACCAGGAGCACCGCGACACGGGCGTGGCGGCCTTCGATCCGCTCGAGCTCGACCGCTTCTCGCAGTTGCAGCAGTACTCGCGTGCACTGGCCGAGTCGGTATCCGACCTCGTGTCGCTGCAGACGATCCTCGACGAGTTGACCCGCCAGTCCGAGAACCTCCTGCTCCAGCAGCAGCGGGTGAACGCGGAATTGCAGGAAGGCCTCATGCAGACGCGCATGTTGCCGTTCGACGCGATGGTGCCGAACCTGCGCCGTACGCTGCGCCAGGCCGCCTCGGACGTGGGCAAGCGCGCGCAGCTCGTGGTGGAGGGTGCCAACGGCGAAATGGACCGCAACATGCTCGACCGCATCAAGGCGCCGTTCGAGCACATGTTGCGCAATGCCGTCGCGCACGGCATCGAACCGCCGGAGGCACGCGAGGCCGCGGGCAAGAACCCCGAAGGCACGGTACGCATCCAGGTGGCCCGCGAAGCCACCGAAGTGGTGGTGCGGCTTTCCGACGACGGTGCCGGCATGGATCGCGACGCGATCAGGGCCAAGGCGATCGAGCGTGGCCTGCTGCGCCCGGACGCCCGTGTATCCGACGACCAGATCTTCCAGCTCACCCAGGTTCCCGGTTTCTCCACGGCCGAGAAGGTCACCCAGGTGGCCGGCCGCGGCGTGGGCATGGACGTGGTCGCCAACGAGATCAAGCAGCTCGGCGGTACCCTCGGCATCGAGTCGCAGAAGGGCATGGGCACCACCTTCGTCATGCGCCTGCCGTTCACCCTCGCGGTGACCCAGGCCCTGATCGTGCGTATCGGCGAAACCAACTTCGCCATCCCGATGACGTCGGTGCATGGCGTGGCACGCGTGGCGCCGAACGAACTGGCCCACCGCATGGCCGACGACCAGCCCAGCTTCGAATACGTGGGTGAGGACTACGGCATCCACGACCTGCCGCAGTTGCTCGGCCTGCATGTCGTCTCGACACCGGACGAGGGCGACATTCCGCTCCTGCTCGCGCGGTCGGGCGACCTGCGCGCCGCGATCCGTGTCGATGCCGTGCTCGGTTCGCGCGAAATCGTGGTCAAGCCGGTCGGCCCGCAGGTGAGTTCGGTGCCGGGCATCCTCGGCGCGACGATCATGGGCGACGGTTCGGTGCTGATGATTCTCGACCTCGCGCCGCTGGTCCGCCACGGCGTGGCGCGCCGCGCGTTCGAAGCCGAGGCCCTGGTGCCGCACGCACCGCGTGCGCAGGACGAAGTACGCGTGAAGCCGCTGGTGATGGTGGTCGACGATTCGATCACCATGCGCAAGGTGACCGGCCGTGTGCTCGAGCGCCACGAGTTCGAGGTAATGACGGCGAAGGATGGCGTGGACGCGCTCGAAAAACTGAACGAGCGCGTGCCCGACCTCATGCTGCTCGACATCGAGATGCCGCGCATGGACGGTTATGAACTGGCGACGCAGATGAAGGCGGACGAACGTCTCGCGGGGGTGCCGATCATCATGATCACGTCGCGTACCGGCGACAAGCACCGCCAGCGTGCCTTCGATATCGGCGTGGACCGCTATATCGGCAAGCCATACCAGGAGAACGACCTCATCGTGCAGATCAACGACGTGCTCGGAGCCCATCATGGTTGATCGCGAGTCGCGGGTCGCGTTGTTGTTCGACGATGGGAGCCTCTCCGCCCACCTGCGCGACGCGCTCGTCGAGCAGGGTGCACGGATCGTCTACGAATCGGACCTCGGTTCGTTCGCGCCCGCCGAACTGGTCGGGTCATCGGCGAACGTCGTGGTCGTCGATCTGGACGACCCCAGCGATGCCGACCTGGATCGTCTCTACGACACGGTGGAAGGCGGGTATCCGCGCCTCGTCTTCAACGACGCGGATGTCAGCCGCAAGCTGGAAGGCTGGGACCGCGCCCGCTGGGCACGCCATCTCGCCGCCAAGCTCGTCGGCGAAATGGCCCAGGACCCGCCGCGCCCCGAAGATGCGCGCGAGATCGAGCCACGCGTAACCGCCATGGCCGGCGTCGCCGCGCCCGTCGAGGTCGTGCTCGACGAGCCGCTCGTGGACGACCTGGCGATCACCGGCAGTCATGGCTATGCGGAAACGCCGATGGCCGAGCCCGATGTGGCTACGGCCGTCCCGCCCTACGACGCGGCCGGCGTCGCCGATGAATTCACCGACGAACTGACTTTCTCCACGCCTTTGTCCGATGCCGACGCGGAAGACATGGATGCCGACCCGGCCGACCTCGCGGCGGAACTCGAAGCGTTGCTCGCCGATACCGACGCTGCCTCGCTCGATGAGTCCGATGGTCTCGATAGCCTGCCTTCCACGCCTGTGGAGCTGACCGAACTGGCGTCGCTCGACCTGTCCGGCTTCGAGGTGATCGAGGAAACACCGGCCCCGGCCCCCGCGCCCGAGAACGGATTCGATGCCGGCCGTTTCAGCCTCGAATCCATGGACGAGGCGTCGCCGGCGACGGTCGGGGAAACGCCCGCGCCCTTGCAGATCGAAGGGCGCGCGACCGAGTACGTGCCGCCGCCGGTGCCGGAGTGGGACCTCGTCGACCACGACACCATCGTGGCCGAGCCGGTGGCACGCGTCGCGGCGGCCGACTTCGGCATCGAAACCATCAGCGCCGCCGAATACCTTGCACAGGATGTCGTCGACGACGGCTCGCATGGGATCGAAGCGGGCTTCACCCTCGAACTGGTGTCGATGGAAGAAGCGGTGGCCCCGTCCACCGACGGACAGTTCTCCCATGAAATGTTCCTCGAGGCGGCGCCGCGCGCCGTGCGCCGGGTGATCGCGCTGGGCGGCGCGAAGGAAAGCGAAGCTTCGATCGCGGCCTTCCTTGCCGCGCTACCCGAGCGCCTTCCCGGGGTCTTGCTCGTGGTGGCGCACCACGACGGCGATTCCCAGGCGTTCGCTTCGCGCCTGGGCCGCGCGCATGTCGCCGGCGCTCGTCCGTACACCGCGCATGGCGAATGCCTCGTCGTGCCGCGCGGTTCGCACGTGCAGATCCGCCGCGACGGTAGCGTCACAGTACGCGAAGATGGCAGCGCGGCCAACGCGGCGGGGCCTTCGATCGACGGCATCCTCAGCACCATCGCCGGTGGCTTCGGCGCCGATGCGCTGGCGATCGTCTTCGCCGGGCGCGGCAACGATGCCGTCGCCGGTGCGCAAGCGGTATACGACGCCGGTGGCCGCGTATGGGTCGAAACCGTGCCGCCGGAGGACGAGGCGGGCCACATGGTCGCCGGCATTCGCGAAGAACGCGTGGCGGGCTATGCCGGCGATGTGCACGCGCTGGCGCAGAAACTGATCGAGGAATTCCCATGAGCGAGCCGTTACCGCGCGAAATCCGCTGCGTCCTGATTCCCAGCGGTGGCGTCCGCTTGCTGTTGCCCAACGCGGCGGTGGCCGAAGTGATCACCCTCGCGGGCGTGGAGCCGGTCGCGGATGCGCCGGCATGGCTGCTCGGCCGTATCGCCTGGCGTGGCTGGAGCATCCCGCTGGTGAATTTCGACCATGTGGCGAGCCTGGCCGACGATGCACCGCCCCAGGCGTCGCGCGTGGCCGTGCTCAAGGCCGTCGGCCATCGCCCGGACATGCCTTACATCGCGGTGCTCACGCACGGTTTCCCGCGCCTGACCACGCTCAACGCGGAACTGCTGCTGCCCACGCACGACGGGCATGAGCTGCCGTTCGGCGTACGCGCCCGCGTGCTGGTGCGCGACGACACGGCCGTGATTCCGGACCTGGAGCAGCTGGAAGAAACGCTGTCGGACATGCTGGCGGAAGCCTGAGCCAGCCCATGGGCGCATCCCGATAAACATGGGCGAATCCCGATAAAGACGCCCCGGTCGGAGCCACGCTTCCGTGGGAGCCGCTTCAGCGGCGATCCCGCGGCAGCGGGCCAGGTTACGACAAGCTCCCCTCGCCGACAGGGTCGGCTCCCACCTCAAGCGGCTCCCACAAAGCCGCCGTGGGGCTTGACGCGTAAGTGAGAATCATTATCATCAACTCCGCACCCTCAACCGCGGAGTCCCGATCATGCTGCTTCGAACGCTCCCCCTTTCCGACAACGGCGGCCGCGAAAAAGTCGTCCCGCTTCGTGCCGCGCCGGTGGCTACCCGCCGCATCGAGAGCACGAACCTGCTCGACGGTTCGCGTGAGCTCGTCATCGAGCACCAGGGCAGCGAATACCACCTGCGCCTGACCCGCAACGACAAACTCATCCTCACCAAGTAAACGCACCTTCTCCCCGACGCCAAGCCACGCGGATTCTCCCCGGACCGCCCAGCCAGGCATCCCTCGACCGCTTCGTCATCGGGAGACGCCATGTTCGGCTGGCTCGCATCCTTCGGCGTGCAATCGCGCGCCCGTTCCACCGCCACCACGCGCTGGCTCACGCTCGCGCCACGAACGCTGTTCGAGGGGCTGGGCCAGCTCGGCGGCGTGCTCTTCCTCGCCCCGCGCGACGCCTCCTGTAGCGGCCAGGACGAACCTCGCGGCTGTCTCGTGGAGTCCGCCGACCTGGCTCCCTTGCTGGCCACGCATCACGTGGGCCTTACCTGCACCGTTACCGCGGAAGGTCCACGCGAGTGGATGGACTGCGTAAGCGGGAGGGGCCACGTCCTGGCGCGCATCTACCTGCTTCCCGACACCGACTATCTCGCGTGGGACGGCTTGTTCGCGGATGCGTTGCCCATCGACGAGCCCGTGCATCGTGCACCGGACCGTGAATGGTTGCGCGCCTCGCGTGCCCGCATCCTATGTTTCACCCGCCGCCGGCTGGCCGGCTTCACCGTGCTCGGCGCCTGCGATGCACCCATCTCCTCGCTGGGCAGGGGTGTCGCACGCGACATCGCGGTATCCGAATCGGTGGGCATCGCCGTCTGAGTGGCGTGTCCCGTCCGGGCCTGTCCGCGGGCCCGAGTGTCCGGACATTCTGTCCGCGGACACATGTCTTTCGACCACGAGACGTTCTAAGTCGCTGATCGATTGACGGATTATGGCTTGGCACGCTGCTTGCTCGATATCCCCGCAAGCAGCCCAGGGAAGCCACCATGATCCGCGATACCTCCGCCCAGGACCGTCTCGTCGAAGTCCGTCCGAACCATCGCCGCAAGCTCGTCTATGCCGCGGCCGGCCTGGCGGCGATCGTCGCCATCGTGCTGGCGGTGCCCCGGATGGCCACGATGTTCTCGGCGGACTCCTCGGTCAGCGCCTCGCGCCTGTCCTTCGGTACCGTGACCCGTGGCCCCTTCGTCCGCGACATCGCGGCGGAAGGCAAGGTGGTCGCGGCGGTGAGCCCCACGATGTACGCCGCTTCGGCCGGTGCCGTGGTGCTGAAGGTGCACGCGGGCGACGTGGTGAAGAAGGATCAGTTGCTGGCCGTGATCACCAGCCCCGAACTGACCAGCAAGCTCGCCCAGGAGAAGTCCGCGGCGGATGCCATGGAAGTGGAGTTCCTTCGCGCCCAGATCGACGCGAAGAAGAAACGCTCCGAATTGCAGAAGGCCTTCGACAACGCCACCATCGACCAGACCGCCGCCGAGCGCGACCTCAAGCGCTACCAGACGGCCTTCGACAAGGGCGCCGTGCCGGTCGCCGATGTCGACAAGGCGAAGTCCACCCTGGACAAGGCGGCCGTGACCGCGAAGCACGCCCAGTCCGACCTCGCGATGGACAACGACAGCCTCACCTTCGACGTGCAGGCGAAGAAGCTCGCCCACGATCGCCAGGTGCTGCTGGTCAAGGACCTGGAACGCCAGGTGGAAGACCTCAACGTGAAGTCGCCGGTCGACGGCCAGGTGGGCCAGTTGTTCATCGCCGAGCGCGCGACCGTGGCCAAGGACGCCCAGCTACTCAGCGTCATCGACCTTTCCGCGCTGGAAGTGGAAATGAAGGTGCCCGAGAGCTTTGCACGCGACCTCGCCATCGGCATGCCGGGGGAGATCTCCGGCAACGGCAAGACGTGGAACGGCAAGGTCAGCGCCGTGTCGCCGGAAGTGGTCAACGGCGAAGTCGCCGCCCGACTGCGCTTCGATGGCGAGACCCCGCAACAGCTGCGCCAGAGCCAGCGTCTTTCGGTGCGCATCCTGCTCGACAGGCGTGACAACGTACTCACCGTGCAGCGCGGTTCCTTCGTCGACGAAAGCGCGGGGCGCTATGCCTTCGTGGTCAACGACGGCATGGCCGATCGCCGTGACATCCGTGTCGGTGCGAGCAGCATCGACAAGGTCGAGATACTCGACGGCCTGAAGGAGGGCGACAAGATCGTCATCTCCGGCGCCGACACCTTCGGCGACGCCAAGCACGTCGCCATCAGCCGCTAACAGAGGGAAAACCCATGCTCAAGATGACCCATCTCGCCAAGGTCTACCGCACGGAAGTCGTCGAGACCTACGCCTTGCGCGACTTCAACATCGACGTGAAGGAAGGCGAGTTCGTCGCCGTGACGGGCCCCTCCGGCTCGGGCAAGACCACCTTCCTCACCATCGCGGGCTTGCTGGAAACCTTCACCGGCGGCCAGTACCACCTCGACGGCGTCGAAGTGAGCCAGCTCGACGACAATGCCCGTTCGCGCATCCGCAACGAGAAGATCGGTTTCATCTTCCAGGCATTCAACCTGATCCCCGACCTGAACGTGTTCGACAACGTGGAAGTGCCCTTGCGCTATCGCGGCATGAAGTCGGCCGAGCGCAAGCAACGGATCATGGACGCGCTGGAACGCGTGGGCCTGGCTTCCCGCGCCAAGCATTATCCGGCGGAACTGTCGGGCGGCCAGCAGCAGCGCGTGGCCATCGCACGCGCCCTTGCCGGTTCGCCGCGCCTGCTCCTGGCGGACGAACCGACCGGCAACCTGGATACGCAGATGGCTCGCGGCGTGATGGAACTGCTGGAGGAGATCCATCGCGAGGGCGCCACCATCGTGATGGTCACGCACGATCCGGAACTCGCCGCCCGTGCGCAGCGCAACGTGCACGTCATCGACGGCCAGGTGGTGGACCTCGCGGAAGAACCGCGCTTCCACGCCCATGCCCACGTCGCCAATTCCTGATACAGCGTCCGCCGTTCCGGGGGGAGTCCCATGTTCAGTTACTACCTGCAACTCGGCCTGCGCAGCCTGCGCCGCAACCCGATGCTTACCGCCCTGATGGTGATGGCGATCGGCTTCGGCGTGGCCGCGTCCATGACCACGTATTCGGTGTTCCGCGCCACGGCGCGCGATCCGATCCCGCAGAAATCCAGCGTGCTCTTCAATACGCAGGTGGACGCGTTCGGCCCGGAGAACACCGAGAAGGGCGAACCGCCCGCGTCACTGAACTATAAGGACGCGACGGCCTTGCTCCGTGCGCACAAGGCGAAACGCCAGACGATCATCTATCCCGTGAGCGTCTCGATCATTCCCGACGATCCAGCGCGCTTGCCTACCCGCCAAAGTGCTTATGCCGCGGGTTCGGACTTCTTTCCGATGTTCGACGTACCCTTCATCCAGGGTGGCGGTTGGACGCCGGAGGACGACGAGAAGCATGCCAGCGTCGCCGTCATCACGAAGTCCGCGAACGACAAGATCTTCAACGGCGCCCAGAGTGTCGGCAGGCAGATCAACCTCGACGGCCGCCTGTTCAGGATCACCGGCGTCATCCAGGATTGGGCGCCGCAGCCGCTGTTCTTCGACGTGCCCAACACGGGTGGTTTCGACGAAGGCGCATCGGTCTACATCCCGTTCAATCGCGCGGTCGACTTGCAGATGGCCACGAACGGCAATAACAACTGCGTGGCCGAACCGGCGGAGGGCTGGGCCAACTACCTGCAGTCGGAATGCGTCTGGCTGTCGCTGTGGAGCGAGCTGCCGACGAAGGCCGATGTCGACGCCTATCGCAGCTATGTGACGGGGTACGCCGCCGAGCAGCAGCGCGCGGGCCGTTTTCGCTGGGCACCGAACGTGAGGGTCCGCGATGTCATGGACTGGCTCGATGTGCAGCGCGTGGTGCCACCGGAATCGCAGGTGTCCCTTGTCGTGTCACTCGGCTTCCTGGTCATCTGCCTGGTCAACACGGTGGGCCTGTTGCTGGCGAAGTTCATGCGTCGCGCTCCCGAGATCGGCGTACGCCGTGCGCTCGGTGCGTCGCGCAAGGACATCTATGCGCAGTTCCTCATCGAGGCTGGCACGATCGGCGTCGCCGGCGGCATCCTCGGGCTGTTGTTGACGGGTCTGGGCGTGCTTGGTGTCGGCCTGGTCTTCCCCGAACCGATCGCGCGCCTGGCGACACTGGACCCGGTCCTGATCCTGCTGACGCTCGTCGTCGCGATCGTGGCCTCCGTCGTCGCCGCCTTCTATCCCACGTGGCGCGCCGCACAGGTGCAGCCTGCCTGGCAGCTGAAATCCAACTGAGGACACGATCATGCAGATCAAGCCCATTCTCGCCGCGCTGCGCCGGCACAAGGCAGGCACGATCCTCATCGCCTTGCAGATCGCCCTGACCCTCGCCATCGTGTGCAACGCGCTGTTCATCGTCCACGAGCGCGTCGACCGGGTGAATCGAATCACGGGCCTGGACGAATCGAACCTGATCGCGGTGCAGAATCGCTACGTCGGCTCGCCTCCGAACTTCGTGCCGCTGATAAAGACCGACGTGCAGGCGCTGCGTTCGATCCCGGGCGTCGAGTCGGCCTATGCGACCAACGCCTATCCCCTCCGCCAGGGCGGTTGGTCGACGGGTATCCAGACCAAGCCGGATGGCACGAAGGACGGTTTGCCCACCGCCCTGTATTTCAGCGACGAGCAGACGCTGAAGACGTTGGGCGTGCGCCTGATCGCCGGACGCAACTTCAATCCTGGCGAGATCGTCACCGTGCAGCCGCAGCAGACGCCTGCGCCGCCGCAGGTCATCGTGACCAAGGCCATCGTCGACAAGCTCTTCCCGAAAGGTGACGGGCTGGGCAAGACGATCTATCTGTCGAAGGGCAAGCCGTCCACGATCATCGGCATCGTCGAGAAGCTGACCGTGCCGTGGACCGACTACGATCATATGGACAACGTAACGATCATGCCGGTGATCTTCAACAGCGGGTACCAGCATTTCCTGGTGCGTACCCGTCCGGGTGAGCAGGATGCCGTCTTCAAGGCCATTTCCAAGACCTTGTACGGGATCAACCGCATGCGTGTCCTGCCCGAGAAATCAGGCGTGCGCACGTACGACAAGATCCGCAGCCGCGCCTACGAGGCCGATCGTGGCATGGCCATCCTCATGAGCGTGGTCTGCGGCGTATTGCTGGCGATCACCGCCGCCGGCATCGTCGGCCTGTCCAGCTTCTGGGTCGGCCAGCGGCGCAAGCAGATCGGCGTGCGCCGTGCGCTGGGCGCAAGGCGCAGCGATATCCTCAGTTACTTCATGACGGAGAATTTCCTGATCGCGCTGGCGGGAGTCGTGTTGGGCGTCGTCCTGGCGGTGGGCCTCAGCCAGTGGATGTTCACGCACTTCGAAATGAAACGGTTGTCCTTCACCTACGTGTTGGTCGGTGTCGTCGTGCTGCTTGGTCTCGGCCAGGTCGCGGTGTTCGCGCCGGCGCTGCGTGCGTCGAAGGTGTCGCCGGTGGAAGCCACGCGCAGCGTCTGATACTGGGAAATCCGATGTTCGGTTATTACCTGGAGCTCGCCTTGCGCAGTCTCCGGCGGAGCAGGGCGCTCACGGCGCTCATGATTATCGCCATCGCCCTGGGGATCGGGGCGAGCATGACGACCCTGACGGTACTGCACGTGCTGTCGGGGGATCCGCTGCCGGGACGCAGCGGATCGATCTTCATGCCTCGGCTCGATCCGCGCGGCCTGAGGGGCTTCGACCTCTCGACGGACTTGCCTGCCCAGGTGACCTGGACGGATGGCATGAACCTGCTGCATGCCCGGCGCGCGCACCGGCAGGCATTGATGACCGGTGGCGCCGTGCCGATCCAGCCGGACGATCCGTCGATCGATCCTTTTTTTGTCTCGGCCCGCTACACCAGCGCGGACTTCTTCGGCATGTTCGATACGCCGTTCCGCTACGGACAAGCGTGGAGCGCTGCCGAGGACGAACAACGTGCGCATATCGCGGTGATCGGCGCCGAACTGAACGACCGGCTCTTCCACGGTGAAAACAGCGTCGGCAGGATGATCCATGCGAATGGCGCGGACCTTCGCATCGTCGGTGTCCTGAAACCATGGAGGCCCGTACCGCACTTCTATGACCTGAACACCACCTCCTATGGTGCGACGGAACAGGTGTTCATGCCCTTGACCACCTCGCGGGCGATGCGGATGACCCGTAACGGCGGCGTCGAATGCTGGGGCATGGGGTCCGGCGACGAAGAGCACATGGAGTCGGCGAGCTGCGTGTGGTTGCAGCTGTGGGTGGAACTGGACGATGCCGCCGCCATCGCTTCCTATCGCACTTTCCTGGATGGCTATGCGCGTGAGCAGGCCGCGTCGGGCCGATACGATCGTCCCGCGCGTGCCGAACTCACCGACGTCATGCACCTCCTCGACGAGAAAGGAGTCGTTCCCGATGACGTCCGTCTGCAGGTGTGGCTCTCGCTCGGCTTCTTCGTCGTTTGCCTGGTCAACACCGTGGGCCTGATGCTGGCGAAGTTCATGCGCCGGGCGGGCGAGGTGAGCGTGCGCCGTGCGTTGGGTGCGTCGCGGCGCAGCGTGTTCGCGCAACTGCTGACCGAGGCTGGCATCGTGGGGTTGGCCGGTGGTTTCGGAGGCCTGGCGGTGGCCTTGCTCGGGCTCGCGATCGTGCGCATGCAACCGGGTCCCTCGGCGGAACTGGCCCACCTCGACCTGACCATGCTGGCCGCGACCTTCCTCGTCTCGCTGCTCGCCGCGCTCGCCGCGGGCCTGCTGCCGGCGTGGCGCGCATGCCGGATTCCCCCGGCGCTGCAATTGAAGAGCCAATGATGCGCATGGATATCGGACCCATCCTTTCGACGCTCGGCCGGCATAAGCTCACGGCGACGCTGATCGTCCTGCAGATCGCATTGACGTGCGCGATCCTCTGCAACGCGACTTTCCTGATCGGTGACCGGCTACGCTGGATGCAAACATCCAGCGGGATCGACGATGACCGTATCGTTCGCCTGATGGTCTCCGACATCGGCCCGCGCACCGACACGCACGCCCGGATCGAGGCGGACCTCGCGGCGCTACGTGCCGTCCCGGGCGTGGAAGCGGCGACCGTGACCAACTCCCTGCCGTTCGGCCCCTCCTCGTGGAACACCCCGGTGAGACTCACGCGCGACCAGTCGATGCCGTCCGTGGAAGCCGGCGCGTATTACGGTGAAGCGGCGGCCGAAACGCTGGCCCTTCGCCTCGTCGCCGGACGCTTCATCCGTCCCGACGAGTACACCTGGGTGGACGATCACGCCGGGAAGCAGGTGCGGGGAAGCCCGGTGGTCGTGTTGACACAGGCGCTCGCCCAGCGCCTGTTCCCCGGCCAATCGGCTATCGGCCGGAGCATCTTCATCGGCGACGAGGAATTCCACATCGTGGGCATCGTCGAACGGCTGGCCCGGGCCGGCGACCAGAACCGGGCGGGTGTATACGAAACCCTGTTGCTGCCCTGGCGCATGGTCACCACCTACGGCGGCGGCTTCACGGTCCGCACCCGTCCTGGCGAAGCGGGCAGGGTGCTGCAAGCCGCGGCGGCGGCACTGAAAGCGGTGGACCCGCGCCGTGTCATCATCGAGAAGCGACTTTACACAGAGGTACGCGACCGTTACTTCGCCACGGACCGCGCGACGACCGTGCTGCTCGTCGGTGTATGCGTGGCCTTGCTCGTCGTCACGGCGCTGGGCATCGTCGGGCTGGCCAGTTTCTGGGTGGCCCAGCGCCGTCGCCAGATCGGCATCCGCCGCGCCCTGGGCGCGAGCCGCGCCGATGTGCTGCGTTATTTCCAGACGGAAAACCTGCTTCTTACCAGCATGGGCATCGTCCTGGGCATGGTGCTGGCCTATGCGATCAACCTGCTGCTCATGCGCGAGTACGAACTCCCGCGCCTTCCGCTCGGTTACCTTCCCGTGGGGGCGGTGGCGCTCTGGCTGCTGGGCCAGGCCGCCGTCCTCGCCCCGGCCCGGCGGGCGGCATCCGTGCCCCCGGTGGTGGCCACCCGTGGATAGAATGGAAAAGAGTGCCGGCGGGGACGCAACCTTTTCGCCGGGAGAGGCATCCATGGCTGCATGCGAAGGGACCAGATGCGCTGCGTATTGATCATCGACGACAACCCCGCCGTGGGCGAGGCGCTTTCGCTTGCGCTCAGCCTGCGCGAAATCCGCCCGCTGGTGGCCCTCACGCCCGACGACGGGCTGGCCGTGCTGGCGCGCGAACGCGTGGATGTCGTCATCCAGGACATGAACTTCACCGCGGATACCACCTCGGGCGAGGAAGGCGTGGCGCTGTTCAAGGCGATCCGCGCCCGTCATGCCGATCTCCCGGTGATCCTGCTCACCGCCTGGACCCACCTGGAGGTCGCTGTCGAACTGGTGAAGGCCGGCGCCGCGGATTACCTGGCCAAGCCATGGGACGACACCAAGCTTCTCGCCACGGTGGAGAATCTGCTCGAACTGTCCGAGTCGACCCGCGAAGTGACCCGTGCGCGGGTGGAGCGCCGCCGCCGCCGCGAAGCGCTGGAAAGCCGCTACGAACTCGATGGCCTGGTCTTCGCTTCCGAAGCGATGAGCCGCACCATCGAGCTGGCCTGCCAGGTCGCGCGTTCGGACGTGCCGGTACTCATCACTGGCCCGAACGGCGCGGGCAAGGAACGCATCGCGGCCATCGTGCACGCCAATTCCGCGGTACGCCGTGGTCCGTTCGTGGCGGTGAACTGCGGTGCGTTGCCGGGCGAGTTGATCGAGGCCGAGTTGTTCGGTGCCGAAGCGGGCGCGTACACCGGCGCGAACAAGGCCCGCGAAGGCCGTTTCGAGATGGCCGATGGCGGTACCTTGTTCCTCGACGAGATCGGCAACCTGCCGCTGCCGGGCCAGATGAAATTGCTGCGCGTGCTCGAGACCGGCCAGTTCGAACGGTTGGGCTCGGGACGCACGCGACACGCCAAGGTTCGCGTGGTGAGCGCCACGAATGCGGACCTGAGGGCGATGATCGCAGCCGGTACCTTCCGCGAAGACCTCTACTACCGGCTCAACGTGATCGACGTGAACCTGCCGCCGCTGTCGGAACGCAGCGACGACATTCTTCCGCTCGCTGAATTCTTCCTCGACGGGCGGGCCACGCTGAGCGAGGATGCCCGGGAAGCGTTGCTGGCCCACACCTGGCCGGGCAACGTGCGCGAATTGAAGAACGCCATCGCGCGTGCGGCGCTGCTTGCCGCGGACGGCAGGATCGAGCCGGTCCACCTCAATCTTCCACCACCGGCGGCCGCCGCCAGCCGCAACCTCGACGAGCCCAGCCGCGAATCGGTCGAGGCGGCGCTGGCCTCGGCGGGCGGAGTGGTCAGCCGTGCCGCGAGCACCCTGGGGCTTTCACGACAGGCGCTTTACCGGCGCATGGAGCGCTACGGGCTGGCGGTCTGATACGTTCGCCTGCATGAAGACCCTCTCGCTCGAAGGACGCATGACCCTCGTCGTGGCCGGTTCGGCCATCGTCGGCGCGCTGGTCTTCGCAGGCGTGTCGATCTGGCCGTTCCCGCAAGTGCTGGCCTGGATACGTGCCGTGCCGGACAAGGCGGGCAAGCTGCCGGCGGTCCCCCCCATCGAGACGTTCGACGGCGGTACGGCGCTGATCATCTGCCTGCTGGTGCTCCTGCCGCTGTCGGCCTGGGTGGCGCATGCGCTCGTGGAACCGTTGCGGCGCCTCATGCGCGCGCTGGAAAGCGCGGTGGCAAGCTACCGCGACGGCGACTTCAGCATGTCCATCGGTACCTCCCGGCGCGACGAGTTGGGCGATCTGATCCGCATGCACAACGCGCTGGGCCAGACCCTGCGCGACCAGCGCCAACACCTCGCCCAGCGCGAGCTGTTGCTCGACACGGTGGTGCAGAACACGCCGGTGGCGCTGGTCCTCACCGACACGAGCGGAAAGGTCACCTACGCGAACATCGCGGCGCGGCACCTGTTCAACGAGGGACGCGCGCTCGCGGGCCTGGATTTCGACACCGTGCTGGCGGCGATGCCGGGGAGCCTGCGTGAAGCGGCGGCCGGTGGCGAGGATGCCTTGTTCTCGGTCGAGATGGACGGCAGCGAGGAAACCTTCCACCTGTCCCAGCGTGGCTTTCGCCTGCAGGGGCGTCCGCACCGCCTGCAGCTCTATCGCCGCATGACGCGCGAGTTGTCGCGCCAGGAAGTGCACACCTGGAAGCGGGTGATACGGGTGATCAGCCATGAACTCAATAACTCGCTGGCGCCGATCTCGTCGTTGTCGCATTCGGGTGCCGAGCTGGCTCGCCGTGGCGACCTGGCGCGATTGCCCGGGGTGTTCGCCTCGATCGGCGACCGTGCGAAACACCTGCACAGTTTCATCGCCGGCTACGCCAGTTTCGCCAAGTTGCCGGCGCCGCAATCCCGGCCTGTCCCGTGGGTTCCCTTCCTCGACGCGCTGGCGCTGCATGCGCAATTCCGCCTTGTCTCGCCGCCACCCGATCAGCCCGGCTGGTTCGACCCGACCCAGGTGGAGCAGGTTCTCATCAACCTGATCAAGAACGCTCACGAGGCGGGTGGGGATGCCACGGAGGTGTCCGTCGCCGTGCACCAGGTCGGGCGCGACACGCTGATCGAAGTGGCCGACCGTGGCCCGGGCATGAGCGAGACGGTGCTCGCCCAGGCCTTGCTGCCGTTCTATTCCACCAAGCGTTCGGGTACCGGCCTCGGCCTGGCCCTGGCCCGCGAAATTTCGGAAGCCCATGGCGGGCGCATCGCCCTGGCCAATCGCGAGGGTGGTGGCCTGCGCGTCACCCTGGTGTTGCCCGCCGGTTCGCCCTGAGGCGCTTCGCCTATACTCCCGGGACATACCGGGATAGGGAGAGACAAGGCCATGGGAAATATCGTCGTCGCGTTGGTCGTGGTGGTCGTCGCCATCATCGTGCTGGCCAAGCTCATTCGTATCGTGCCGCAAGGCTACGAGTGGACGGTGGAGATGTTCGGCAAGTACACGGGCACGCTCACCCCGGGCCTGCACTTCCTCATCCCGTTCGTCTACGCGATCGGGCGCAAGATGAACATGATGGAGCAGGTGCTGGAGGTCCCCTCGCAGGACGTCATCACCAAGGACAACGCCGTGGTCCGCGTGGATGGCGTGGTGTTCTACCAGGTGCTCGACGCCGCCAAGGCGGCCTATGAAGTGGCGAACCTGGAAATGGCGGCGCTTGCGCTGATCATGACCAATATCCGCACCGTGCTCGGCTCGATGGACCTCGACGAAAGCCTCAGCCAGCGCGACGCGATCAACGCCAAGTTGCTGGGCGTGATCGACGAGGCCACGCACCCGTGGGGCGTCAAGGTGACGCGTATCGAGATCAAGGACATTTCGCCCCCGCGCGACCTGGTGGACGCCATGGCGCGGCAGATGAAAGCCGAGCGCGAGAAGCGCGCGAACATCCTCGACGCGGAGGGTTTTCGCCAGGCGGCCATCCTCAAGGCCGAGGGCGAGAAGCAGTCGGCGATCCTCGAGGCCGAGGGAAAGAAGGAAGCGGCATTCCGCGAGGCGGAAGCACGCGAGCGCCTCGCCGAGGCCGAAGCCAAGGCCACCACGATGGTTTCACAGGCCATCGCCAGCGGCGACGTGAACGCCTTGAACTACTTCGTCGCCAACAACTACGTCGAGGCGCTGAAGGAAATGGCCAAGTCGCCCAACCAGAAGACCCTGCTGCTGCCCATGGAGACCACGGGCATCCTCGGCTCGCTGGCAGGTATCGCGGAGCTCGCACGCGACTCGCTCGCCTCGCAGCAGCGCGCGCCGGCGGAGGCCTCCAACCGCACACCGCCGCTGCCGCGCTGATCGCCATGGACCAGATCGCCGTGCATTACCTCTGGTGGATCGTCGCGCTGCTCCTGATCGGTGGCGAGGTGATCCTGCCGGGTTACTTCATGTTGTGGATCGGTATCGCCGCCGCGGCCATGGGCGTGGTGTTGTTGCTGCTGCCCGGGATGGGCGCGCTGGCCCAGGCGGTGCTGTTCGTGGCGTTCGCCTTCGTCTCCTGCTTCGTCTACTGGAAGGTGGTCAGGCCGCGGCTGGAGCGGATTCCCGCAGGCAACGAGCGGCTCAATCGCCGGGGCGAACAGTTGCTCGGACAGCGCTACACGCTGTGCGAGCCGATCGTGCAGGGCCGTGGCAAGGCCAGGGTGGGCGATGGCATGTGGCTGGTCACCGGCCCGGACCTGCCCCTCGGCGCCACGGTGGAGGTGATCGGGATCGACGGCACGACCCTGCGCGTGAAGGCGGTGGATGTTGGCTGATGCCACGCCGCTGACCGTGCCGGTGGGTTTCGCCACCACCGCGATCAACACCCGCATCGCCTTTCTCACCGAACTGGCGCGGCGGCTGCATCAGTACGGCACCACGGCACCTCGCCTGGAGACCGCCATCAGCCGCTCGGCGCAACGGCTGGGTTTGTCGGCCGAGGTATGGTCCAGCCCCACCGCGATCATCGTTTCCTTCGCCGACCTGGGGCAGGGCGAGGAAAGCGTCGCCCAGGTCACCCAGGTCATGCGGCTTCCGCCAGGTGACGTGAATCTCGGGCGCCTCTGCGAGGCCGACCGCATCGCCGACGCGGTGATCGATGGGCAGATGGAACTGCGCGAAGGATTCCATCTGCTGCGCAAGCTCGGCGCGCCGGAAACCTTCCGTGCCGAGCTCGGCGTGATTGCCAGCTATGGCCTGTGTGCCGCCAGCGTCGTGGCCTTGCTGCTGCATAGCGCGTGGCCCGACCTGGTCACCGCCGGCGTGATCGGCGTGATCATCGGTCTCATCACCGTCGCCTCCGGCAGCCGTCCGCGACTGGCCGCGGCGAGCGAAGCCATCAGTGCCATGGTGGCCACGATCATCGCGACCGTCGTCAGTGCCTACATCGTGCCGCTGGCGCTGAAGTCGGTGATCCTGGGCAGCCTGATCGTCCTGCTGCCGGGCATGGCACTGACGACGGCGGTACGTGAGATTTCCAGCCAGCACCTGGTGGCCGGGGTCGCGCGCATGGGCGGCGCGGTCGCCACCCTGCTCAAGCTCACGTTCGGCACCGTCGCGGCCAGCCAGTTATGCGAAGCGTTCGGCATCGAACCCCGCAATTACGCGCTGCCACCTCTGCCGGGCTGGGCGGACTGGCCGTCGCTGATCCTGGGCGCGTTTTCGTTCGCCATCCTTTTCCGCGCCGCCCGGCGCGACTGGTTGGTGGTGATGGGGGCTGTGGTGCTGGGCTACCTCGCCACGCGATGGGGCGGCAGTATTTCCGGATCCCTGCCGGGAGCGCCGTTCGGCGTTTTCGTGGGCGGCCTGCTGCTGGGCTCGCTGAGCAATGTGTACGCGCGTTACGCGCAGCAACCGGGAGCGGTGGTCCGCGAACCGGGGATCATCCTGCTGGTGCCGGGGTCGGTCAGCTTCCGCAGCGTGTCGTACCTGCTGGACCGCGACGCCTCGCTCGGCATGGACACCGGCCTGCTCGGCGTCACGCTGCTCGTCTCGCTGGTAGCCGGCCTGCTGTTCGGCGACCTCATCGTGGCCCCCCGCCGCTCACTCTGAGAGGCGGGGCGGCTGCACGGGTCATCAGCTTGCGTATTGCGCTACGCCATTGCCGAACGACCAGTTTTCCTTCTTCACTTCCACCAGGCTCACGAAGACGTCGCCAGGCTTCACGCCGGGCGCCTTGCCGAGGTTCTCGGCGATCGCCTTGTACAGTGCCTTCTTCTGCTCGAGCGTACGCGTGTCGTTGAAGGTGATCTGTACGATCACGATATCGTCGCTGCGCTCGATGCCGAGGTAATGGGCGTCGTACACGAGGCCTTCGGTGTCATGTTCGGCGATGACCTGGAAACGGTCGTCGGCCGGCACGCCGATACCGACGAGGGCATCGTGGACGGCATTGCCCAGGGCGGTGCGGTAAGCGGCATCCTTGCCGCGGCGCAGATCGATTCGAACGAGAGGCATGTGCGGCTCCTGGCGATGAACGTGGATTAGACCAGCAGATCCTTTTCCTTCTTGCCGGCCTTCAGCGCCTCGTTGAACCAACGCGGGCGCTTGCCACGGCCCGACCAGGTCTGGGTGGGATCGGCGGGATTGCGGTACTTGGCGGCCACGGTGGTACCGGCACGCTTCGATTTGGGCGCGCGTGCGCCGAACACGTCATCGAAGGTGAAACCTTCGGCCTTGATAAGCGCGTTGATTTTCTCGCGTAGCTTGCTGACCTTTTCCTTGCGCAGTTCGTTCTGGCGAACCTGTGCCTTGGTGATCAACTCGTTGAGCTGGTTGTGATTGAGGCTCTTGATATCGACGGCCATGGGCATCTCCGGGTTATTGCCTGATTAAGGGTTTCGCATGGGGCCATTGGCCCTTCTTGATAATGCGAACGCCGGAATTGTGACCCAATTGGCGAGATAATGGCAGTACGACCGGGGATGTGTCGGCTAATAGGAAGCGATTATCGGATTAGCCTTACAGCGGCAGACGTGTGGGAGCCGACCTTGTCGGCGATCCCGCGGCAGCGGGCCAGGTTACGGCAAGCACCCATCGCCGCCGAAGCGGCTCCCACAAGAGCATCGAGTAAACCGGTTAGGAATAGATATTGGTGGGAGCGGCTTGCATCAGCCTGATACAGGGGCTCCGGTGTTGGAGCCCCTGGCGAATTTCATGGCATCAGCCGAGCAGGGCGATCAGTTCCTCGCGGGTGACATTGCGGGCTTCGCTGTCGGTGCGCGCGCGGTATTCGAAGGTGCCGGCTTCCAGGCCGCGGCCGCTCACCACCACCCGGTGCGGCACGCCGATGAGTTCCATATCGGCGAACATCGGGCCCGGACGCAGGCCGCGGTCGTCGAGGACGGTTTCGATGCCGGCCTGAGACAATTGCTGATAGATCGACTCGGCGGCTTCCGTCACGGTCGCGTCGTTCTTCGGGTTGATCACGCAGACGGCCACGCGCCAGGGCGCCATGGCCTCGGGTAGGATCATGCCGGCGTCGTCGTGGCGCTGCTCGATGGCGGCGGCCACGATGCGGCTGACGCCGATGCCATAGCAGCCCATGTACATCGTGCGCATCTTGCCTTGCTCGTCGAGCACGCCGGCGCCCATGGCCTCGGCGTATTTCTGCCCGAGCTGGAAGATGTGGCCGACCTCGATGCCACGGCCAAGGCGGATCGTGCCCTTGCCATCCGGCGAGGCATCGCCATCGACGACCTTGCGGAGGTCGGCGACACGGTTGATCCGTGCGTCGCGCTGCCAGTTGGCGCCGGTGTAATGCGTGCCGTCCTGGTTGCCGCCGCAAACGAAGTCGGCGAGTACCGCGGCGCTGCGGTCGACGATGACCGGGATCGACGCGGGTAGCCCCACCGGCCCGATGAAGCCGGGACGCGTGCCCGTGGCGGCGACGATTTCCGCTTCGCTGGCCAGTTCGGATTCATCTGGCAATTCGGGGAGGTGGGCGGCCTTCACCTCGTTGAGTTCGTGGTCGCCACGCACGCACAGGGCGACGAGGCCCTCGCGGCCGCGAACCAGGATGGTCTTCACCACCTGCGATGCGGGAACGCCGAGGAAGGCCGTGATCTCCTCGACCGTGCGTTCCTTCGGTGTATCGACACGAGTGAGTTCCGCCGACGGGGCGGGACGCTCGGTGGAAGGCGCGACGGCTTCGGCCAGCTCGATGTTGGCCGCGTAGCTGGACGCATCGGAGAAGGCGAGGGCGTCCTCGCCCGAATCGGCGAGCACCTGGAACTCATGGCTGGCACTGCCGCCGATCGCGCCGGTGTCGGCGTCCACCGCGCGGAATTCCAGGCCGAGGCGAGTGAAGATGCGCGAATACGCCTCGTACATCACCTTGTAGGTTTCGCCGAGCGATTCCTGGGTCAGATGGAAGGAATACGCATCCTTCATGAGGAACTCGCGCGCACGCATCACGCCGAAGCGCGGGCGGATCTCGTCGCGGAACTTGGTCTGGATCTGGAAGAAATTGAGCGGAAGCTGCTTGTAGCTCTTCAGCTCGTTACGCGCGAAGTCGGTGATGACCTCTTCGTGCGTGGGGCCGTAGCAGAATTCCTGTTCCTTGCGGTCCTTGATCTTCAGCAACTGGCCGCCGAACTTTTCCCAACGGCCGGTCTCTTCCCAGAGCTCGCGCGGCTGCACGGAGGGCATCAGCATCTCGACGGCGCCCGCGCGGACCATTTCCTCGCGGACGACTTTTTCCACCTTGCGCAGCACGCGCAGGCCCAGCGGCGACCAGGTATACAGGCCCGAGGCGAGCTTGCGGATCATGCCCGCGCGAAGCATCAGCTGGTGGCTGACGACTTCCGCGTCGGCGGGGACTTCCTTGACGGTGGCGAGGTGGAACTGGCTGAGGCGCATCTGCAAGCGATCCCGACGGTAAAGCCGGGATTATAGGGGGTTTCCAGCGTGCCGCCGCTTCAGCTTTGGCAGTAAAGCGTCATCTGTGCCTGGGCGGTCTTGATCTGGCTCTGCCGCGTGGCGTCGTCCACCTGCTTCACGCCGCCCTTGCCGTCGTCCATGGTGACGACCTTCTCGTTGTTGAGGATGTCGAGGTTCTTGCGCAACTGATCGCAGAGCTTTTGCCGATTGGCCGGCGTGTCGTCGGCACTGGCCGGCGCCTTCGTGTCACTCGCGGCGGTTGCGGCCGTGGCGCTCGCCGCAGGGGCGGGAGCAGGGGCTTCGGCGGTGCCCGAGGTCTTGATCTTCTGGTATTTCATGCCCCCCGGCGGGGGCGCGTCGGCGTAGTGGGTGACGCCCTGGGCATCCTTCCACTTGTAAGCCTGGGCCAGGGCCAGGGGACAGACCGACACGAGGAGTGCGAGAGCTAGGCAACGGCGCATGTGGGTTTCCGGCTGGCTGGATGAGTGGCGCAAACAAGTATCACCCGGCGTGGGGGTGCGCAAGCGACGTGGGTCGCGGTTCCCGTCAACGGGCCCGGGACGCCCCTTCGCCGGTGCCGGACTGACGCTTCACGGCGCCTGGGATACACTGTCGGCCCATGTCACGGAATGGCCCATGAGCGATCCGACCCAAGTCCGGGGGCCGCGTCACCGCGGTATCTACCTGCTTCCGAACCTGTTCACGACGGGCGCCATGTTCGCCGGTTTCTACGCGATCGTGTCCGCGATCAACGGGCACTACGGCGTGGCCGCCCTGGCCGTCTTCGTGGCAGGCATCCTCGACGGGATGGACGGCCGTGTGGCGCGCATGACCAACTCGCAGAGCGAATTCGGCGTGCAATACGACTCCCTCTCGGACCTGGTCAGCTTCGGCCTCGCGCCGGCACTGGTCATGTACACGTGGGCGTTGTCGTCGCTGGTGGCCTACGGCCCCGTCTGGGGCAAGATCGGCTGGGCCGCGGCCTTCATCTACGCGGTCTGCGCCGCGTTGCGCCTTGCCCGCTTCAACACCCAGGTCGGCGTTGCCGACAAGCGCTATTTCCAGGGCCTGGCCAGTCCCGCGGCCGCGGGGCTGTGCATGTCCTTTGTCTGGACGATGGAAAAGTTCGACATCCCGGGCCCGTCCGTGGCGTTCTTCGCCATGCCGCTGGCGGTGGTCGCCGGGCTGCTCATGGTCAGCAATGTGCGGTACTACAGCTTCAAGGCCTGGCCCAAGGGCGATCGCGTTCCCTTCATCTGGCTGATCGCCGCGGTGCTGATCGTGGTGCTGCTGTTGATCGACACGGCCCGCGTGCTGTTCGCCGTGGCGGTGATCTACACGGTGTCCGGACCGGTGATGACACTGTGGGGCCGCGCCGCGCACCGTCGGCGCACGCGTCGCCAAGCCAAGGCTTCGGAGTAAGCGCGATGTCCGCCGTGCCCGACCGCCGCGAACGCTTGCTCAAGGTGATGGGCGTGACGCCCTGGCGCCTGCGGTTCGGCGAGGCGTCGTCCGGATCGGCCGTCCAGCCCGCCAATGACGGGCCGGTGCCGGCAGGCGACCGCGTGTCGTGCGTGGTCATCCTTCCGGCCGGGGCGAGCGAACGCGAACTGGACCTGCTGGGCCGTGCGTTGCGCGCCTTCGGTCCGGTGACGGCACGCGCCGCACGGCTCGAGGTGGGTGAACGCGGATTGGGCGATGTGCCCGCGGCGTCGGCGTACCTCGTCTTCGGCGAGGCGCAGGCCCGTGCCCTGGGTCATGGCCTCCCGGCCGCGGTGATGAGCGCGGCGCACATCGTGCTGGTGGATACACCGGCGGCGATCGTCGCCGACGCGGCTGCGAAGCGCCGGCTCTGGAATGGCTTGCGTGCCCTTGGACGTGCCCTGCGCGGAGCCTGAACCCATGGTCGCCGTGGCTCGCCCCTCCACCGAAGTACGCGCGATGCGTCGCGAGGATCTCGACGCCGTCGTGGCGATCGAGCACGCGTCGTACGAGTTTCCCTGGAGCGCGGGTATCTTCCGCGACTGCATGCAGGCGGGACACAACTGCTGGGTGATCGTCCATGAGGGCGATATCGCCGGCTACGGCATCCTTTCCGTGGCCGCGGGCGAAGCCCATGTGCTGAACGTCTGCATCGCCGCCGCCCACCGCGGTCTCGGTTACGGGCGGCGGATGATGCGCCGGCTGATCGATCTCGCCCGTTGGTATGGCGCGGAGCGGATCTTCCTCGAGGTGCGGCCGTCGAATCCCGTGGCGAAGGATCTCTATGACTCGCTGGGCTTCGCCGAGATCGGGAGGCGGCCCTCGTATTACCCCGCGAGAGGCGGGCGGGAGGATGCGATCGTGATGGCCTTGGATATGTCGCCGGAAGAGTGAGGTAGACGGGATCGCGGGCCCCGGCGCGTGCCCCCCCCCCGAGCCACCCAAACCCGCCCGGGGCCCCGGGCCCGGGCCC
>NZ_JBPGXU010000032.1:0-37532 GCF_056755675.1 Luteibacter sp. KNZ12-1A
TATCCGTTCCAAGGTGCTCTCGGAGCGCGCGGCATGGGACTTTGTTGCTTCCGAAGGCGATGGTTTGGAACTGACGGTGATCAACCCGGTGGGCATCTTTGGGCCGGCGCTGAGTGCGGACTACTCCACCTCCATCGGCATTGTGAAAGCGATGCTGGAGGGCGGCTTACCCGGCCTGCCTGATGTCGCGTTCGGCGTGGTGGACGTTCGCGACGTGGCTGATCTCCATCTAAGAGCCATGCGAAGTGAGGGGGCCAGTGGGCAGCGATTCCTGGCTGCGGCAGGTCCCCTGATGTCCATGGCAGACATCGCTTCGGTCCTTCACGAACGCCTGGGCGCCGCAGCCGCCAAGGTTCCGACAAAGCGCTTGCCCAGTTGGCAGGTTCGGCTTGTTGCGCTCGTGGATAAGCGGGCCCGTGAGATGGTCCCCAACCTTGGCGTGCGCCGCGAGCCGTCCAGCGAGAAGGCCCGTCGGATCTTGGGCTGGCGTCCCCGATCGAACGAGGACGCCATCGCGGCCGCTGGGAAGAGCCTGTTGGATCTTGGTCTAATCGCGCGCTAGCCAGGAACGACCTTCAACCGAGTCGCGGGCGTTTTTAGCAGACGCGTCCGGCCTGAACCTTGATGCCGTTGACGGAGGTCAGCCGTTGATCAAGGTGGTCAATCGCGCTTGCCACTAGCTGGCCGCCGCTTCCAGTTCGCCAGATGGCCTAGATCTATTTGCGATCAATCATTTAAGTGGCTGCGGGGTTCTCCAGCTCTATAGACCCAAGCTAACCCGCGTTAGCTTGGGTGTCTTGGGGCACCTACTACCAAATAGCGTGGCCGCGAAAAAGCTTCGGCGCGCAAGTCGGGATACACGAGGCCTCAATGAGACTTCCGCACTACCTCTCCAGCATCAAATGGCTGCCTTTCGGGTCTGTGCAGCAATACGTTCTTGGCAACAACCAGTCCGTGGTCCGCACCTACGACGCCAACTACCGGGTCACGGACCTTGTCGCCCCTGCTCTCGAACTGCATTTTGTCCTCGATGCCGTCGGCAATATGACCGGGGTCTCCGAGTCGGGTGGCGGGACCGCCAGCTACGTGTACGACGCGCTCAACCGCCTGACCACGGTCAGGGACGGCTCGGGGAAGGTCATCGAGGCGTACACCTACAACCAGACCGGCGATCGTTTGAGCAAAACGGCGCCGGGTTCCTACACTGGCGCCTACAAGTACAAGGCTGGGACCCATTGGCTCACCAACATGGGGACGGCGTCGCGCACGTATGATGCCAACGGCAGCACCACGGGGAACGTGTCCGCCGGCACGACGACCACCTACGTCTACAACGGCCGGGGCCGGATGACGAGCGTCCAGGTGGCGGGTGCGATCGCCGGCTCGTATGTCTACAACGCCCTCGACGAGCGGGTGGCCAAGACGGTGGGGTCTACCACGACGCGGTTTGTCTACGACAACGGCAGTCGCCTGGTGTCCGAGGCCTCGGGGTCGACGTGGCGCGATTACATCGCGGTAGATGGCCTGCCGCTTGCGGTCGCCGATGGGTCGACGCTTGGTTTCGTCACCGCCGATGGGCTTGGTTCGCCGCGTGCGGTGACGTCGACGATCGGCGCTGTCGTCTGGACTTGGCCGTATGCCTCGAATCCGTTCGGCGAGAATCGTGCAAACTCAACCACTGGCTATGTCCTCAACCTGCGTCTGCCTGGCCAGTATGCGGATGGTGAGGCGGGTCTGAGGTACAACATCAATCGCAGCTTTGATGCGGCAACCGGTCGGTACATGCAGAGTGACCCCGATGGCTTGGCCGACGGCGGCAGCACATACGCCTATGTGGGTGGAAATCCGCTGAGCTACGCAGATCCGCTCGGGCTAGATCCCCATCACTACTCGGTTAAAAATTTCATTTGCTCTGTGACTCAGCCCGGATGCACTGCACAGAATGTCTTTGATCGACTGCGGCAGTATCCGGCACCGTTTTCTTATCCATCTCACCCTATAAAGATGGGCGATACCGAAACCATTCCCGGATTGGGCCCTGTTGTGCACAGCGTTGACCCGTCGAATTGCTCCATCACCAACACGCCGCTCCCAGGCCATCTGCTATATCCGGGTCAGGTCACTCGATCTGTGGTTAACGACAACGGAATGATTTCCATCGTCACAGACGAGACCGGCGATGGCGCTTTGGCTGGGCCAAACGATTGGTTTGCCTACCCCGTGTGGAGCACTGTTGACGGCAATATTTCTGCGCCATGGATAGTTTCGCCTCCGGTGTACGCCGATGCTCCTATTGAAGCGGGCCTACACTGGGGCACTGATTTGACCTTGGCTGTACGAGCGCCATACATGGCGCGCGACGGCCTCTAGCAATCTTTGCATAGGACTATGCCAATGCTTTCCACTGTGTTGATTCTTGGTTTTATTTCCATCGTCGAGCTGGTGCTTGGCATCGGTTTATTGGCAGTCATTTTCTACTCGATGCAAAAAACCGCACGGTTCAGCCATCGCAAGCGATCAGCATTTGTTGCTTTGGGCGTCCTTCTCATTTCACCTGCCATAGCACCTGCCGGAACGTTAGCGGTGGTACCTCTTCCTCTAGGCGTACTGCTGGCTTTCATACGTTCATCGGCAGATGCCATATTTCTGCTAAGAACGTGGTGGTTTATCGTGCCGTCGATGCTCATAACAGGGTTCGTGTGCAGGTACGTGGCTCATCGGTTCTTTTCTGGACCGGTTCTCCCAGCTCAAGGTATCTAGCGGAGATGTAGCTTTGAGGTGGCCTAAATGCAACATGGGTAGCGCCATGTCAGCTGCCTGAGCTGTATTCGGCGCTCCGTGATGGGAGCCACCTAGCTTGCGAGACACACCCAAACTGCCCCGGCGCCTGGAGCAGCGCCTTCGGCGATATTCTTGGGCTTCCCCTCGGACGAGTCCAAAGCGGCGTATTGGGGCGGAGCCAGTGAACATACCCTGCACCAACCCGTTTGGTTCTCCGTAGGGCTCCCGTGCATGATGCTTGGATCGCGCTGGAAATCCGTGGGGCCTATAGTTCGAAGAACAACACCTACAACGGTGTTTTTCAGTTCATCAAGGACGACAAAAACACGATCAACCATCGCCTCTTTGTGCCGGATAACCAGTAATGAGCCTTCCACCCACCTTCTCGCACCTGCTCTCGGACCGGGGCATTCCCATGATGGAAGCGTTCGGAACCGCCGATGTGGCCCTGGTTGCCGAGGATGCTCTTACCGCCGCTGAAGTCCTCGTTGGCACTGGTGTGGCAATTCTTGGCGGGGATGTGTTCTACAAAACAGCGGAGGGATTCAAGCTCGCTTACGCTAACTGGCATACCGACCCGAAGGCTGGCGAGGATGCCGGTGCCTATGCCGCTCGTTCTATACAGGAGACCCGTGACTACATCCGTCGCTATCCGGTAGTCCCGGACAAGACGGCGCTCTTTGCGCTGGTGGTCGCACAAGTCTTCTGATTCGCTGTTATGGCCGGCGTCCCGATCTCGCCTCGCCATGGTTACGCTGACCCCGATCTGTCGCGCAATTGGGGGGGGCGCTGTGCCGCGCTTGGCATGGTGCTGCAACTAACGAGTGGGGACATCCCCGATATCAAAGCGCACCACCTTCCCACCCTCCACCCGAAACACATGCATCACCGTCTTGTCCTTCAACCCATGGGCCTGCCCCTTCAACGGCTGCCCATCGAGATCGAAGACGGTCTGAATCACCTCGACCGAGACGACGCCATCGTCTGTTTCATGAAAGGCCACGGGCTCGACGTGTGGGCTGACGACCGACCATTGCCGCGTCCAATAGTCTCGTAGAGCCTCGTGCCCGTGAACATGGCCACCGTCCATGCCGTTGGCCCAGGCGACATCACCGGCAAGCTCGATGAGTACGCCGTCGATGTCCCTCGCGTTGAAGCGGTCATAGAGGCGCTCGATAAGTTTCGCGTAGTTTTCCGACATGCCGATTCCTCAAGGTTGATGAGCGTCAGCGGGCGGGTAAGCCGCACTTGCCAACTCGTCTGTCAATATATATACGTACATATATAGTTGACAGTCAACCCGGACGGAGGATGAATGGAATGAAGAACGACGTGCTTTCCACGCCAGGACACCTCATAAGCCTGGCGGCACGGGGATTCGCCCGCCTGAGCGAGGCACGCCTCAAGCCCTTGGGATTCGGCGTGGGTCAATTACCGGTGCTGATCGCATTGCGGGACGGGAAGGCAAGCACGCAACGGGATTTGGCCCGTTTCGCCAAGGTCGAACAACCACCGATGGCGCAAATGCTCGCTCGCATGGAGCGTGACGGGTGGATTCGTCGGACGCCCCACCCGGAAGACGGTCGAAGCAGCCGTATCGTTCTCACGAAGGCGGCGCAGAACCGCATGCCCGAAGCCGTCGAAACACTCTTCAAAGGGAATCGTGACGCGTTGAACGGGTTCACGGAAGACGAAGCAAGCCAACTCGTGAACTTGCTTACCCGGCTGATCGCGAACCTCGATCAGATCACCGGCGCGGCGGCGTCACCGGACAACTCATAGGACTCGACCGCACGACCCAGGGGTCACGCACGCAGACCAGCCGTAAGCACGCCCGCATGCTGCGCACCAAGCGCATGCAGGTCCGGCGCAAACGGGCTGTCCGGGAACGTTTCCCGAAAAAGAACCCCCATCAACATCGGCCCCATCACGGAAAACAGCATCAAGGCCCGATCGCCGGCACGAATGCGTCCCGCTTTCTGCCCGCGTTCGATGACTCCTGTCAGGACACCAGCGACCCTGGCGATGACCTCGTCATGCCACACGCTGGCAAGGTCCGGAAACGTCCGGCCCTCAAGCAAGACCATACGCACGATGCCCGGCAATCTCGCGTCACTCATCTTCCCGGCCACGTGCCCCAACAGCATGGGAAGAAGGGTCAGCGCATCGACATCCGTGGCGCCGGGCGCATTCTCGATGGCCTTGAGGTTTTCGGAGGCGAGGTGTCGTGCCACGGCACGGAAGAGGTCCGCCTTGGTTTCGAAATACCGGTAGATCGTTCCCTTGACCACGCCGGCGCGTTTCGCCACGTCGGTCAGCTTGGTGTGGGCATAGCCCTTGGCGACAAATTCATCGATGGCGGCCTCGATGATTTCCTGGGGACGGGCGTCCTTGCGCCGGGTCCATTTCGTCTCTTTTTCAGTCACGGATGCCGCCTTGTTCCTTTCCCACCATATAAGAGCGCGACGTGAAGTAGGCATCCAATGTATCGGCCGAACCTTCGGGATCGGCCAGCGCGACCCATGTGTCGGGGCGAAGCAGATAGACGGCGTGTTGCTTCAGGCCTGCCTTGCCATGCTCATCGGCCCATGCAAACTGCCGCAGTGTCACGCCGTTCTGGACGCACCAGGCTCTTACGCCAGGGGTTGCCGTGCCGTAGACGTGCACCTGCCAACCCATGACGGGCAGGGATTCGAAGTTGTCTTGTCCGTCGACGTTCACCCAGGGCAGCCGATCGCCCCCTTCGACGTCACCGGCGCGACCCTCGCTCAAGGGACTGTCCTTGTAAGCCAGGCCCGTCTGCGACACCGTCTTGAAGAGCATTTCGCGCGCGCTGCCGATCGTGTAGATCACACCGGCGATGAGCGGCACGCCGTAGCTCCGCATCAGGTTGGCGAGCCCACCGTCGGCGGTGACCAGACTGAAGATCCGGTCGGTGGTCTTCACCAGTTCGCGGGCGAATGCCTGGCGCTCGGTGGCATAGGTATCGAGCAGGGCATCCGGCGCTTGTCCATGGATGACAGCCGCCAGCTTCCAGGCAAGGTTGATCGCGTCGAGGATGCCGGTGTTCATGCCTTGCCCGCCTGCCGGGCTGTGGACATGTCCCGCGTCGCCCATCAAGAACACACGTCCCTGGCGGAATCGGTCGGCGACACGGTGATGCACCCGGTAGTGGGAAAACCAGTTGACCTTGTCCACATGGATGCCAACGCTCGCCATGGCCTCGTGGCCGACATCGTCGAAGGTCAGGTTTTCCGGGTGGTCCGCTCGCTCGTCGCGGACCGTGCCGATGAATCGGGCCTTGCCGTCGCCGCTATAGGGCAATACGACAACGAAATCCTCGCCGTTCAGGGCGACGTGCGCTTCCCCCGCGTTGTCGAGCCCGGACAGTTCCACATCGGCCACATAGAACACATGCCGGTAGGTGCCACCTTCGAAGCCGATGCCGAGTTGCTTGCGAACGGTCGAACTTGCGCCGTCACAGGCGGCCAGATATCGGGCGTGGATGGTCTCTTCCGTACCGTCGGCGCGGCGGACGCGGGATTCGACATGCTCACCCTTGTCTTCAAGGGACAACAGTTCCGTGTTGCGTTCCACCTCGATGCCGACCGACTGAAGCTTCGCCACGAGGGTTTTTTCGTGAAAGTCCTGGGGATACACGAGAATGAAGGGGTAGGGCGACATACCGCGGCCGATGTCTTGCACGGCGATCCTGGCCCGGTGTTTGCCCCGCGCCCAGATGTTCATGGCGGGGGTGCGGAAGCCTGCCGACACCACCTCATCGGTGAGTCCGAGTTGGCGGTAGAGCTCCAGCGTCCTCGCCTGCACGGCCATTGCGCGGGACGTCGTGCCCGGGGCCCCGGTGCGATCGATGATGCGAACCTTGACGCCCTGCGCGTGCAGCCAGAGGGCGTGAACCAGGCCGGTGGGACCTGCGCCGACTACGAGTACGTCAAGCATGGTGCACCCTCCGTCGCCATTAATGACTCTTGGGTCATTTTGGCATGAAAGGGAGTGTCGTCAAGGGCCTTCCAGAACCTGACGAACGTATTCTGCGATTGCCTCGCACGCGGTATGGCGCAGGTGGCGAAGGATTCCGGTCTGGGCCGCGAGAGCCTCTACAAAGCACTTCGTCCTGGGGCGCAGCCGAAATTCGAAACGATGAATAAGGTGTTTTGCGCCCTGGGGTTCCGCCTATCCGTAAAACCCGCGAAACGTCGACGCGCCACCGCGTAGAGCTTGGGTGATGGCGGCACCGTAAACAGCGCCGTGACATCGCATTTACCGGCTCGGGTGTATCGGTATGCTCCCTCCGAACAGGGCATCGCCATGCATCACGTCACCGGCTACTTCCCCAACCAGTTCTCCGCCGCGGCCATCGTCGACAAGATGCTCGGCCGCGGCATGCCTCGTGATCGCATCGTCGTCGCCACTGATGAGAGCATCGGTGACTCACCAGCCAGTTCGAACGCGCCGTCCAATGTCCTCTCCGATGTCAGCCACCTCGGACTCAACAGGCAGCGGGATTCAGGGGCGCGCGGCCTGGCTTCCGATCGCTCGGTTACACCCGACGCTCCCGAAACACTCGGCAAATCCGTGGTGACCGTCATGACCGGTGGCGAATGGAGCGAGTTGGTGTTACGGGAGTGGATGGAAACCGCGGGTGCGGAAGATATAGCGGTCGGAAGTGATGACGTTCCGCAGGAGAACGATAGCGTCTGGCCGTCACCTCGCGAAGGCGATGCCATCGACGTAGAACGTGCTATCGAAGCGTCGCGTCGCGGTGCTTCGAGCGCTGATTCATCGAAACCCTAGGCCGCCAAATGTGAGCGTGGCCATGACGTAAAGACCACGCTCCACCAAACCAGCTCCCGCGACGCTGTCGGCGTGCCGGTCATCCGACCGGCCGCCTTGCCGTCCAGGAGCGCCCATGAACGACGAATCCCGCAAACACCGTCCCCAATCCGCCGACCGCAACGACAATTACGTCGCCAGGCTCGACAAGCCCGCCCAGAAAAAGCGCGACAAGAAAATCGCGGAGGGCGAGAAGAAAATGGACGAGCTCGGCAAGCGTGACCAGGGCATCCGTTGACCCGGGTCAGAACACCACTTGTGCGCGGACCCCCAGCGAGTTGCCTGAATCCGGGCCCTGGAAGCTGCCGACCTTGTTGTCGGTATTCCAGTGGATGTAGTTCAGCATCAGCCGCGACCAGTCGTTGAGATACCAGTTGAGGCCCAGCGTGTAGCTCTTGCCGGTGCCTCCCCGCGGCGCGCCCGTGTAGTCGTAGTGATCGACGCGACCGGCAAGTTCGAACGCGCCCCAGCCGCCGGAGGTGACCGGGTCGTTCACCTTCACCGCTTTCCAGCTGCCCGAGCGGCTGGAGAATCCCGGTGCCTCGCCCGTGATCATCCAGCCGGCGGCGAAGCTCGACCCGTGGCGGCTGACGGAATCGGCGGTGCTGGAGTCGATCGTGCGCTTGCCGTACTCGGTCATCATCCAGACGTTGCGCATCACTCCGCCGAGTTCGAAGCCCTTGCCGTGGTCCTGTGTCGGATTCGCGATCGAACTGGCGGAGACGGCGAGGTTGTCGTTGTAGTCGAGTGCGATGGCCGGCGTGTTGTTGATGCTGGTTACGCCGTCGCTGATCTTCTCGTAGTAGTACCAGGCACCGACGTGCAGGAAACCGTCCTGGCTTTTCCAGGGATTCCAATGCGCGCGGGTGAGGTAGGTGGTGGTGTCGGTGTGCGTGCCGGAGGTGGAACTGTTCGGCGCATTGCCGCTCACGGACAAGCTGTAGTGCCAATTGCTGCCGTACATGCGCATCTGGCCGCCCATGCCGAAGTAGCTGATGACCGGTTGGCCTACCGCCGTGGCCGCGTTGCGCAGCATGAAGGGGACGCGGGCGGATTCGGATGAGCCTTCCGTGCCGAGGTCCTTCAGGAAATTGCCGAGGTAGAACTTCGTCGTGTTGCCGAACACCTTGGTGGTGTAGGTGAGGTAGGTCTGGCGTAACGCCACCTCGTTGTCGGCGAAGTCCGCTTCGATGTGATAGCCGATGTTGCCGATCGTGCCTTCACCGCCCAGGCGGGCGCTGGTGATCTGTGCACCGCTGATGTTGCGGGTGTCGTAGTCGGAACCCTTGGTGCGGGTGAAGTCGAGCAACAGGCGGCCATCGGGCTTGAAGGTGAAGAAACCGTCGTCACTGCGGAAGGTGGGCCCGGCTTCGCCGCCGCGTCCCCAGCGTGCTCCGCCACCGGACGACGTGGTCGTGGCGCCGCGCGCCATCGTCAGTGCGAGTTCGCTCTCACGGGTATCGGCGATGGCGGCGTCCACCTGGGCCTGGTGGCGATCGTCGGGCGTCGTCACCGTGGTGCTGGCGACAGACGGCGTTGCGGTGGATGGATGGCGCTCGCTTTCGACGGCGGCCAGCCGCTTCTTCAGGTCGTCGATCTGCGCGGCCTGCTGCTTGATGAGTTTCAGCAGTTCGGCATTGGTTACATGGTCGGCGGCAAGCAGCGGCGAGGAAGCACCGGCGAACAGCGCGGCGGCGATCGCCGGGTAGAGGCGGGACTTGCTTGTCTTCATGGCATGGGTCTCGTCAATGGCGATCAGTTGTCGTCCGGGCCGGCATCGTCGGCCGCGGGAGCACGAGGCGCCGCCGTCGGCATCGCGAAGGGGCCGGTGTCCACCGACGAGAAGAAGCCGGCACGGCGTGCCCAGGCAGCGAACAGGCGCGGCCATGCCGCCACCGCCGAACCCGGATCGCCCAGGCCCCAGCCGTGACCGCCCTTGTCGAACACATGCAGTTCCGCGTCGACGCCGTTTTTCCTCAGTGCGTCGAACATCACCAGGCTGTTACCGATATTCGCTATGGGATCGTCGGCGGCCTGGGCGAGGAAGGTGGGCGACGTGTCGTGGGATACATGCAACTCCACCGAGTACGCCTGCACGGCGTCGGCCTGCGTGGACAGCTCGCGACTGGAACGCGTGGTATCGAAAGGCTTCTGCAACGACACCACGGGGTAGATGAGCCCCGCGAAATCGGGACGTGCCGACTGCCCATCGGCGGCATCCACGGCCGGATAGAAGCTGTCGGCGAAACGGGTCTCCGCGATGCCGGCGAGGTTGCCTCCCGCGGAGAAGCCGAGCACGCCGACGCGCTTCGCGTCGATGCCCAACTCCGCCGCGTGGGCGCGAAGCACGCGCAACGCCCGCTGTGCATCCTGGAAGGGTGCGACCGCGGGCCAATGGTCCGCGGGAAGGCGGTAGTAGAGCACCACCGGCGTCACCCCGAGCGCGGCGAGCCACTTCGCCGTCGGCATGACCTCATGGCCGATGCCGATGCGGAAGTAGCCGCCACCACCGATCAGGATCACGGCGGCGCCGTTCGGCCGCGAGGGCTTGTATACCTCGATGCGCGGACGGCTGATGTTGGATACGGCGCCTACGCCGGTACCCGATTGACCGATGCGTTCGGGACCGCTGGGGCCACCGCCACCGGGGGGCGTGCCCGGCCACAGGTCGATGACGACCGGCTTGCCGGCATCCGGCGCGGCTTGCGCGATGGCCTGGCCGCAGCTGGCGAGGACGACGGCCGCGATGAGCGCGGCGCGAAGTAGTTTCATGGTTGTTTCCCCTGTGTGGCGATGAGCGTGGCGCCGTCGCCGGCGCGATCGAAAAGGGCGTCGTCGAGGGCCTCGCGGTCGAGCGCCCCCTCCCATCGGGCGACGACGATCGTCGCCACGGCATTGCCGACGAAGTTGGTCAGCGAACGGCATTCGCTCATGAAGCGATCGACGCCGAGGATCAACGCCATGCCTGCCACGGGCAGCGACGGCACGACCGAGAGCGTGGCGGCGAGGGTCACGAAGCCGGCCCCGGTGACGCCGGCCGCGCCCTTGGAACTGACCATCGCCACCAGCAGCAGGGCCACTTGTTCGCCCAGGGTGAGCGGCGTGTTGGTGGCCTGCGCGATGAACAGCGCGGCCAGGGTCATGTAGATGTTCGTACCGTCGAGGTTGAACGAGTAACCGGTGGGCACGACGAGGCCGACGACGGATTTATCGCAACCGGCGCGTTCCATCTTCTCCATCAGCGAGGGCAGGGCCGCTTCGGACGACGACGTGCCGAGCACGAGCAGCAGCTCGGCCTTGAGGTAGCGCAGCAGCCGGAAGATCGAGAACCCGGCGAGGCGGCCCACGGCGCCGAGCACCACCAGCACGAACAGTAGCGAGGTGAGGTAGAAGGTCGCGACGAGGAACAGCAGGTTCGACAGGGAGCCGATGCCGTAGCGGCCGATGGTGAAGGCGATCGCACCGAAGGCGCCGATGGGCGCCGCCTTCATCAACAGGTGGACGAGCTTGAACACCGGTTCGGTCAGCGCCTCGAAAAAGGCCACCACCGGCCGTGCGCGCTCGCCGGCCAGGGTCAGCGAGATGCCGAACAGCACGGCGAAAAGCAGCACCTGCAGGATGTTCCCCGAGGTGAAGGCGCCGACGACGGTCTCGGGGATGATGTCGAGCAGGAAGCCGGTGAGCGAGATATCGTGCGCCTTCGACGCGTAGGTCGCGATTTCCTTCGTCGACAGCGTGGCGGGGTCGATATCGAGGCCCGCGCCCGGCTGCACCACGTTGGCCACGACGAGCCCGACGACCAGCGCGAGCGTGGAGAAGACGAGGAAGTAGATCATCGCCTTCAACACCACCCGGCCGACGGCGTTCAGATGGGGCATGCCGGCGATGCCGGTGACCACCGTGAGGAAGATCACCGGGGCGATGATCATCTTCACCAGCTTGATGAAGGCATCGCCAAGGGGCTTCAGCGACTCGGCGAAGGCGGGCCAGTAGTGGCCCAGCACCGCGCCCAGCGCGATCGCCAGCAGCACCTGCGCATAGGTCTGGCGGTAGAAGGGCAGGGGGACGGGAGCGGCGACGGAGCGAACGGACATGGCGGCACGACGGTTTCGCCCGGAAAGGGCGGTGCCGATTTGTAGCCCCTGTGCGCCATCCAGCCCATAGCACATTCCGGCTAGGGAACCTGTCGATATGCGAGGATGCAGCGGCTCGCCCACGTTCCGGAACCCATGCCCCGACCACGCGCCACCCGCATCCTCTGGCTGCTTGCCCTCGTGACCGCCATGGCGGCCACCGCGGCGTCGGGCGGGTGGTGGGCGTGGCGCCGCGCACTGGACGGCATCGCCGGGCAATCGGCCGATCGGCTCAACCTGCATGCCCTGGCGGTGCGGCGCCTGATCGATCGCTTCACCGTCCTGCCCGACGTGCTCGCGCTCGATCCCGAGCTCCGCGCGGCGCTTTCGGGACCCTCGTCGGCGATCGACACGGCGGCGCTGAATAGCAAGCTCGTCAAGGCCAATGGCGCCGTGCATGCCTCGACGCTGACCTTGCTCGACCGCCAGGGCCGCGCGCTGGCGGCGAACAACTGGAATACCCCGGAGAGCAATGTCGGTCTCGACTACCGATTCCGCCCGTATTTCCAGGACGCGATGCGCGATGGCCGGGCCACGTTCTACGCCGTGGGCGTATCCACGAACGTGGCGGGCTATTTCATCGCCCGGGCCGTGGACGACGACAGCGGCAGGCACGTCGGCGTCGTGGTGGTGAAGATCACCCTCGACGACGTGCGCGACGACTGGTCGCGTGGCGACGACATCGTGCTTCTCGCCGACCGGCACGGTGTCGTCTTCCTCGCCAACCGGCCGGGCGACTGGATGTACCGCACGCTGCTTCCGCTCGCACCTCGTGATGCCGCCTCGATCGAGGAGACTCGCCAGTACGGCGGGCGCCCGCTGCCTCCCATCGTGAGGCGAACACTCGGCGACGCGGGCGAGGGGGCGGAGCGCGTACGTGTCGACTCGCCCACGCTGCGTCACGAGGTGATCTGGCGCAGCCTGCCGCTGCCACGGCAGGACTGGACGCTGCATCTGCTGGCCGATGCGCGGCCGGCCGCCGTCGCCGGACGGAATACGGCGCTCATCGTGCTGGCCGGGTGGCTGCCACTGATCCTGTTCGGCCTGTTCCTGCAACAACGCATCCGTCTTGCACGCCTGCGCCAGCGCAGCCGCGAGGAACTCGAACGGATGGTCGCGCACCACGCGGCCGCCTTGCGTTCCGCGCAGGACAGCGTGGTGGCCGCCGCCCACGAGGCGACCCGGGGTGGCCATGGCAATCTCGAACACCTGCCGCAGGGCGTCAGCGTCGTGGACGCCAACCTGCGCCTGGTCGCGTGGAACTCGCGATACCAGCAGATCTTCGGCTTTCCCGGCGAGCTCCTGCAGGTCGGCCGGCCGATCGAGGATGTGTTCCGCTTCAACGCACGCCGCGGCCTGTTGGGTCCCGGCGACGTGGAGGAAGCGATCCAGCGCCGTCTCGACTACCTGCGTGCCGGCAGCCCTCACATGTACGAGCGCGAGCGGCCGGACGGCACCACGATCGAGATACGCGGCAATCCGCTGCCGGACGGCGGCTTCGTCACCAGCTATGCCGACATCACCGCATACAAGGCGGCGGCGCGCGAACTGCGCACCCTCGCCAGCACGCTCGAACGCCGCGTGGACGAGCGCACCCGTGCCCTCAACGAGGCCAAGGCCGACGCCGAACGCGCCAATCGCTCGAAGACCCGTTTCGTCGCCGCCGCCGTGCACGACCTGCTGCAGCCCCTGAACGCTGCGCGGATGTTCGTTGGCGCCCTGGCCGACGGTTCGCTGGCGGCGGAGGAACGGCAGTTGCTGGAGCGGGTGCGCAGCGCGCTCGACACGCAGGACGAGATGCTGGCGAGCCTGCTCGACGTTTCGCGCCTGGAGGGCGGTGCGGTGGAGGCGCGTTTCGTGGCGTTGCCGCTGGGGCCGATGCTCGCCGAGCTCGCCCGGCAGTTCGGTGTGCTGGCGGCGGCGCGTGGCCTGGACCTGCGCATGGTGGAAACGCGGGCCGTCGTTCGCAGCGATCCACTGCTGTTGCGCAGGGTGTTGCAGAACTTCCTTTCCAATGCCATCCACTACACCCCACGTGGGCGCGTCCTGCTTGGCGTGCGGAGGCGGGATGGCCGGGTGCGCATCGAGGTATGGGACACCGGCATCGGCATTCCCGAGTCGAAGACGCGGGCGATCTTCGACGAGTTCCTGCGACTGGATAACGGGGTGGACCGCGATCGCCGCAGCGCGGGCCTGGGCCTGTCCATCGTCGAGCGGATCGGCCGCCTGCTTGGCGCCGCCATAGGCGTGCGTTCATGGCCCGGGCAGGGCAGCGTCTTTTCCATCACGGTGCCGCTGGCGGGCGAGGGCGCGCCCGTCGCGGCGGATGCCGTCCGTGGTGAAGACGAATCGCCGTTCGCGGGCAAGCGGATCTTCCTTATCGATGCCGACATCGGCACGCGCCAGGCCACGACCGCGCTGCTGGCTTCGTGGGGTTGCGACGTGGTGTCGGCTGGCAGCGCCGGCGCCGCGCTGCGTTTCGCCGAGACCGACGAGGCACCCGACATCCTTTTGCAGGAAGACCCCCTGGACGGCGTCGCTGGCGACGAGTTGCGCGCGGCGCTGATGGCGCGTTGGGAGCACGCGCCGCCGGCCGTTCTGATCGGCGACGCGCCCAGTGCGTCGGACATCGAGCGGGCCAACGCGGCCGGCCTTCGCTATCTCGTGAAACCATTGGCTCCGGCGCGCTTGCGCGCGGTCATGAGCCGGCTGTTGATGGTCTCTGGCTAACCGGGGTGTGACCCGTCGACGCCTTCGTCGAGGTCGAGGGATTTCACCAGCACGGCGGCCTGGGTGCGCGAACGGCATTCCAGCTTGGAGAGCACCGCCGTCACGTGGATCTTCACCGTGTTCTCCGCGAGGCCGAGTTCGGCGGCGATCTGTTTGTTGAGCAGGCCCTCCGCCATCAGCATCAGCACGCGGAACTGCGCGGGAGTGAGCCGTGCGAGGCGCGCGGCGAGGCGCGCGTCGTCGTCGCTGCGTTCGGCACGCGCGGCGGCGAAGGCGGTGCCGCCGTTCATCACCTCGTTCACCGCGTCGCGCAGCACCTCGGCCGGTGCCGATTTCGAGACGAAGCCGGCGGCCCCGAATTGCTGCGCGCGACGCACGTTGCGTGGATGGTCGTTCGACGACACCACCAGCACGGGGATGTCCGGATGCTCGCCGCGTAGCCAGAGCAGCGACGAGAACCCCATCGCGCCGGGCATGGTCAGGTCGAGCAGCACCAGGTCCACCGTTTCACCGCTGGCGAGCACGGCTTCCATCGCGCTGTGGCTGGCGGCTTCCAACGCCCGGCCACCGCGCAGCGGTTCGGCGAGCGCATGTAGCAGGGCGCCGCGAAACATCGGATGGTCATCGGCGATCAGCAAGGTCAGGGCCATCGCTGCATTCTAGCCGAGGTTACCGCGCGGTTCCTCGCCTTCGCGTTCACATCTCCTGCGCTCCGTCTTTATCGTCCCGCACCGATGGTGGAGGAGATCACGACGAGGAGGACAGGCATGGGACGGGCCCTGGGCGCTTTCAAACGCACGATCATGTCCGCCGTCGACGGATTCAGCGACGACGAACTGATGACCCGCGCGGCGGCCCTTTCGTTTTACGCGGCGCTGTCGTTCGCGCCGCTGTTGCTCCTGCTGGTGTGGATCGTCTCGATCCTGAATCCGGCGTGGCAGGGGGAGTTGTCCGATGCCTTGGCCAGCGTGGTGGGGATGCGTGCCGCCGAGGCCCTGAACAGCGTGATCGCCAGTGCGAAGTCGCATCCACGGCTCGGCGATCTCGCCGGGATCGTCGGCATCGTGGTGACGGTGTTCGGCGCGTCCGCCGTGTTCGCCCAATTGCAGGGCACGCTGGACCGCGTATGGCGCGTGAAGGCGAAGCCGGGCGAGGCGGTGGGGGCCTGGCTTCGCGCCCGGGCCCGGGCGTTCGGCTTGCTGGGCGGAATAACCTTCATGCTGATCGTTTCGTTCATCGTCAGCGCGGTGATCCAGACCCTGATCCGTGGCGACGGCACGACCTGGAGGGTCGTCGAATACGCGGTATCGGTCCTGGTGTTCGCCGCCGCCTTCGGCGCGATGTACAAGGTGCTTCCCGATGCGGTGATCGACTGGAGCGAGGCCTTGATCGGCGCCGTGCTCACCACGGTGCTGTTCCTCGCCGGCAAGTACGCCATCGGACTCTACATCCAGTATGCGGACGTCGGTGGCGCCTACGGTCCCGCGGGTGCCTTCATCGTGCTGCTCACCTGGACCTACTACTCGTCGATCATCGTGCTGATGGGCGCGGAACTCACCCGTGGCGTGGCCGATGCGCGCGGCAAGCCGATCCGTCCCAGCGAGCACGCCGTGGAGATCGAGGCGGCGCCGTCCGAAGTGCCATCGCCCCCGGCGCACAAGCCGGCGGCTCGGCTGTAGTATGGTGATCGCAAGCGGCGAGAACGCCGCCACCTCGGAGCCCTGAGCATGCTTCAGAAGGCCACGCCCGAGCGGCCTGAAGAACCGGCCATGCGCGAGGTGCTCGATGGGCACCGGCGCGGCCTCTCCGCCCTGTTGCCTTTCGCCGGTCCCGCCGTGGTCGTGTCGGTGGCCTATATCGACCCCGGCAACTTCGCCACGAACATCCAGGCCGGCGCCCGCTACGGTTATGCATTGCTCTGGGTGGTGTTGTTGGCCAACCTCGTGGCCATGCTGTTCCAGAGCCTTTCGGCGCGGCTGGGCATCGTCACCGGGCACAGCCTGGCGGAACTGTGCCGCGAGTATCTGCCGAAGCCCCTGGTCTACGTCATGTGGGTGGTGAGCGAACTTGCCGCCATGGCGACCGACCTCGCGGAATTCCTCGGTGGCGCGATCGGCCTTGCGCTGCTGTTCGACCTGCCCCTGCTGGTGGGCATGGGCATCACCGCGATCGTCACCTATGCGCTGTTGCTTCTGGAAGGCCAGGGTTACCGCCGCCTGGAATTGACCATCGGCGCCCTGGTGGGGGTGGTCGGGCTGGCCTATCTGGCCGAGTTGTTCATCGCGCCGATCGGATGGCGTTCCCTCGGCCAGCAGATCTTCGTGCCGAGCCTTCCCGATGGCGCGGCGGTGGCGATCGCGGTGGGTATCATCGGCGCGACGGTGATGCCGCACGCGCTGTTCCTCCACTCCGGCCTGACCGAGCGGCGTGCGCGCCCGAAGACCATCGACGAACGGCGCCGCATCATCGGCCTGTCGAACCTGGAGGTGATCCTCGCCTTGTCGGTGGCGGGACTGATCAACCTGGCCATGGTGGTGATGGCGGCCGGTGCCTTCCACGGTAGCCATCCGGACGTCGCGAAGATCGAAACGGCGTACCAGACCCTGGTGCCGTTGCTCGGCGGCGCGGCGGCGACGATCTTCCTCATCTCGCTGATCGCCTCCGGCTTCTCCAGCTCGGTGGTCGGCACGATGGCGGGGCAGATGATCATGCAGGGTTTCGTCAACTTCCGGATTCCGCTCTGGCTGCGCAGGGCGGTCACGATGTTGCCGAGCTTCGCCGTGGTGATCGCCGGCGTGGACGCCACGCGCGCGCTGGTGTTGAGCCAGGTGGCCCTGAGCATCGCCTTGCCGTTCCCGATGATCGCCCTGGTCTGGTTCACCAGCCGCCGGCACATCATGGGCGTATTCACGAACCGCCGGGCCGTCACCCTCGCCGCGATCGTGGCCTCGCTCATCGTGCTCAGCCTCAACACCGTGTTGCTGCTCGACGCGTTCGGCCTCGTCTCCCTCTGACCGCAAAGCTGGTAACCTCCCGCGCCTGACCGACCGGAGAATCCCATGAGCCTCATCCAGACCCCCGTTTCCTACGGCGAACTGCTCGACAAGATGACGATCCTCCAGATCAAGCTGCAGGAGATCAAGGACGAGGCGAAGCTGGCCAACGTGCGCAACGAGCTGGAACTGCTCGAAGCCACGTGGAAGAACGACAAGGCGTCCGAAACGGATATCGCCGAAGAGACGGCGCGCCTGCTGGCGGTCAACCAGCGCCTGTGGAAGATCGAGGACGATATCCGCATGAAGGAGCGCGCCCAGGCCTTCGACGACGAATTCATCCGGCTCGCCCGTTCCGTGTACATCGAAAACGACGAGCGCGCGGCGATCAAGCGCGAGATCAACCTGAAGCTCGGCTCCACCCTGGTCGAAGAGAAGTCCTATCAGGATTACCGCGCGCCCCAGGCCTGACTAGCCGACGAGGGGCAGGTGGAGGTGCGCGGCGCAGGCTTCGAAGCGGTCGACCATCTCGTCGACCTGGACGAGGTCCATGACGCCGGCTTTCTCGATCTTCGTGCCCCAGGGGATTTCCGACGCCGGCTTGCCGAGGAACTTCCGCGAGGCGGCGTCGTATTTGTCCACGCACCAGCGGCGGTCCGAGTACGGTCCTGAGCGATGGGGGTTGCTGGCGGCATGCAGCCCCAGCACTTTCACGCCGGCCGCGTTGGCCATGTGCATCGGCCCGGAATCGGGCGTGAGGATCATCGCGCTGCGAGCGAGCAGGGCCATGAACCGCTTGAGCGTGTCCTTGCCGGTCAGGTCCAGCGGCGCCTGCCGGACCGCGCCCAGGATCGCGTCCGCCAGCCCGCGTTCGGCATCGGAGGGGCCGCCCACCAGGGCCACGCGCATGCCACGCGCCATGGCGTGGTCGACAAGCGCCGCGTAGCGCTCCACGCGCCAGTTGCGCACCGTGTGGCTCGACATCGGGCTCACCAGCAGGGTCGGCGCCTCGCCCGGCAGCTGTTCCGCGGCCCATTCATGGGCATCGTCCGGCACCGGGATGTCCCAGCGCACCTCGGTCTGTTTCAGGCCCAGCGGCTCGATGAAGCTCGCCATCGCATCCAGCACGTGTTCACCGGTGCGTGCCTCGATCCGCTCGTTCACGAACAGCCCGTGCAGGTCCTTGGAGCGGGCCCGGTCGTAGCCGATCCGCCGGTCGGCCTTCACCGCCAGGCTGAGCAGGTTGGAGCGCAGGGCCACCTGCATGTGAAGCAGGGCGTCGAACCGGCGGCCTGCCAGTGCCTGCCGCACGTCGCGCACGCCTTCACGCCCCTTGCCCTTGTCGAAGGTGACGAATTCCACGCCGGGCAGGTCGCCGACCAGGCGCCGTTCGAGCTTGCCGACGATCCAGGTGAGGCGGGTGGCCGGCGCCTGGGCTTGCAGCGTGCGCACCAGGGGGACGACGTGGGTCACGTCGCCGATGGCCGAGGTGCGCAGGATGCAGAGGCTGGAATCTCCCGGCGGGAGTGGACGGCTTGGTAGACTGGACACGGATCGGGTTACCGGATGAGTGGCCGCGGAAGGCGGCCGGGCAAATGACAGAGCAACGAGTGGAGGAGGGTGCGGGCGGCACGATTCTGTTCGACGCGGCCCGTGTACCTCAAGTCGACGACGACTGGTTCTTGCCCCACCGCTGGCGAGAACGCGGTGCGTTGCGCGCGCAGGCCGGTGGCCGGGGCGGCGTGGCGATCATCGATACGCCCGCTGGCGAGGCCGTGCTCCGGCATTATCGCCGGGGTGGCATGGTGGCGCGTCTCCTGGGCGACCGTTACCTTTTCACCGGCGCCCAGCGTACACGCAGCGCACGCGAATTCCGTCTCCTGGCCGAACTCGCACGGCGAGGCCTTCCCGTGCCGCCGCCCCTGGCCTCGCGCTACGTGCGCCACGGCCTGCGTTATTCGGCCGACCTCATCACCCTGCGCATCCCCGATGCCGCCACGCTGGCGGAACGTCTCGCCGACGGCGCCTTCAATGCCGGGTTGGCGGGCCGGGTGGGCGACCTGATCGCCCGGTTCCATCGCGAAGGCGCCTGGCATGCGGACCTCAACGCGCACAACATCCTCGTCAATGGCGACGGGCTTTTCCTGATCGACTTCGACCGCGGCCGCCTGCGCGCGCCTTCCGCCGGATGGCGGAGGGCCAACCTCGCCCGGTTGAAACGTTCGCTGGTGAAGCTGGGTGCGCGCGATGCCGCCGGCGATACCTTCGACGCCGAATGGTGGCCGGCCCTGATCGAACAGTACGAGCGGAGCCTGCGCGCATGACCTGGGATCTGCGTTTCCTCGGCACGGGCGCGGCGCATGCCGTCGAGCTGGGATCGTCGGCGGTGGTGCTCGAACGCGATCGCCAGCCGTTGCTGCTGGTGGATTGCGGCCCCGACACGCTCGATCGTTACGTGGACACCTATGGCGCGCCACCACCGGCCCTGTATGTCACCCATGTGCACATGGACCACGTGGCGGGCATGGAGCGACTGTTTTTCCGCCTGTGGTTCGACGAGGCGCTGCGCGGGCGCACCAAGGTCTTCCTGCACGCCGCCCTGCTGCCCTGGTTGCAGGGCAGGGTGGCCGACTATCCCGGCGCGCTGGCCGAAGGCGGCGTGAATTACTGGGAAGCGTTTCGCCTCGTGCCCTGCACGCGCGGGTTCTGGCACGAGGGCCTGTGGTTCGATGTGTTTCCCACACGCCACCACGTACAGGGCACCTCGTATGGCCTGGCGTTGCGTGGCAGCTTCGTCTTCACCGGCGATACGCGCCCGGTGCCCGAGGCGCTGGCGATCCACGCGGCGAACGGCGAACTGGTCGCCCACGATTGCGGCGTGATCGGCAATCCCTCGCACACCGGCGTGGACGACCTGGAACGGGAGTATCCGGCCGATGTTCGCGAGCGCATGGCGTTGTATCACTACGGTGGCGTCGAGGACGGCGAGACACTGGTTTCGCGCGGATACCGGATCGCCCGGCCTGGTGAGTCGCTTGCGTTGCCCGAACCGCACCCGGCCCGTCCGACGGCGGGTTAGGTCTCGCTCCGGCCGATCGCCGCTTGCCCCGCCGGGGCGCTGACGTTATCCTTCCGCTTCTTTGCCGGACAGGAAGCCGGGGAAGAGGTTGTACCAGTGCGGAGAGGTGTCCGAGTGGTTTAAGGAGCACGCCTGGAAAGTGTGTATACGTTAATAGCGTATCGCGGGTTCGAATCCCGCCCTCTCCGCCAGTTTCAAGATCGAGTTATCCCACACGTTGTAGCTCCGGTAAGCGAAGCCGCAGCGTGGGGGCGGGATTTGAACCCGCGCGGGTTCGACGAATTTGTCTGGAACAAATTCGGACGGCGCGTAGCGCCGGCCCCGTAGCGAAGCGAAGGGGTGAGGCCCAGGATGGGCCGAACAATCCCGCCCCTGCGCGAAGGATCGCGAGAAATGGTTTTAGAAAAAGCACTATCTTTATGGTGGCCCTGTCGGTCCCCCCGCGACGATAGTCCGTAAACTCCGCCAGGTCCGGAAGGAAGCAACGGTAGCGGACGATTCGGGTGCCGGGGTGTGGCTGGCAGGGTCATCGCCTTTTCGGGGGCAAGCTTTCGCGACCCTCCGGTCCTTGGCACAATCCACTGTCGTCCCAAGGTACTACGCATGTCCTATCAGGTCCTCGCACGCAAGTGGCGCCCGCGCAAGTTCGCCGAACTCGTGGGTCAGGAGCACGTGGTCCGCGCGCTGACCAACGCGCTCGACTCCGGGCGCATGCACCATGCCTACCTCTTCACCGGTACCCGCGGCGTGGGCAAGACCACGATCGCGCGCATCTTCGCCAAGTCGCTCAACTGCGAGCGTGGTGAATCGGCCGATCCCTGTGGCGAATGCGCCGTCTGCACGGCGGTGGACGCCGGCCGCTTCGTCGACCTGCTCGAAATCGACGCGGCCAGCAACACCGGCGTGGACGACGTACGCGAGGTGATCGAGAACGCGCAGTACGCGCCCTCGCGTGGACGCTTCAAGGTGTACCTGGTCGACGAGGTGCACATGCTTTCCAAGCCGGCCTTCAACGCCCTGCTGAAGACGCTGGAAGAGCCTCCGCCGCACGTGAAATTCCTGCTCGCCACCACCGATCCGCAGAAGCTGCCGGTGACGGTGTTGTCGCGCTGCCTCAAGTTCAACCTCAAGCGCCTGTTGCCGGAACAGATCTCCGGACAGATGCGGCACATCCTGGGCGCGGAAGGCATCGAATACGAAGACGAAGCCATCGGCGAACTCGCGCATGGCGCGGACGGTTCGCTTCGCGACGGCCTTTCGCTGCTCGACCAGGCGATCGCCTACGGTGGTGGCGCGCTGCGCGCGGCCGACGTTCGCGCCATGCTCGGCAGTGTCGAGCGTGGCCAGGTGCTGGGCGTGCTCGAGGCGCTCGCCGCCGGGGACGGCGCGGCGCTGATGGCCGAATCGGATCGCATCGCCTCGTTCTCGCCCGATTTCGCCGGCGTGCTCGACGACCTGGCCACCGTGCTGCACCGGGTGCAGCTGCTCCAGCTGGTGCCGGGCTACCGTGGCGAGGAAAGCGATACCGGGCTGGCCTCGCTCGCCGAACGCATGGCGCCGGAAGACGTCCAGCTCTACTACCAGATCGTCACCAATGGCCGTCGCGAACTGCCGATGGCTCCAGATGCCCGTATCGGCTTCGAGATGGTGTTGCTGCGCATGTACGCGTTCCGTCCGGCCGAACCCAGGCAGGGTGCCGCAACGACGCGTGCGCCGGCCGCGCCGTCGCCCGCCGCTCAACCGCCGGCGGCACCGCCGCGTGCGGCGGCGTCCGCTCCGGCATCTCGTCCGCCGGACGCACCCGCGTCTCGTCCGCAAGCCGCGCCCGCCGCGGCTCCGGCACCCGCACCGGTTCCCGCTGCCGCGCCGCCCGCGCCGCAGCGCCCGGTCACCGTCGACGCCAACGGTCTCCCGGACTGGCACGAGGTCGTCGAACGCGCCAACCTGCGTGGACCGATCGGCCAGCTGGCGCAGAACTGCTCGTTGCGTGGCGTGGATGGCGAGAGCATGGTGCTGGCACTGATGCCCTCGCACATGCATCTGGCGGTGGAACCGCTCACCAGCCAGATGGAAGAAAAGGTCTCGCAGGCACTCGGCCGCCGCGTTCGCTTCCGCTTCGTGGCCGACCACGGCAACCTCGGCACGCCCGCCGAGCGCCGTGCGCAGGCACTCAGCGAAGCACAGGCCAACGCGGAGGCCTCGATGGAGACCGACCCGCTCGTACAGACGCTCAAGCGCGAATTCGACGCGCGTGTCATCCCGCAATCGATCAAACCCGTGGAGCCAGGAACGTGAAAGGTCAAATCGGTCAACTGATGCAGCAAGCCCAGCGCATGCAGGACGAAATGAAGCGCGCGCAGGACGAACTCGCCAAGACGGAAATCACCGGCAGCGCCGGTGGCGGCCTGGTCACGGTGACGATGACCGGCGGTCACGAGGTGCGCTCCGTGCACATCGATCGCCAGGCCTTCGCCGACGATCCGGAAATGGCCGAGGACCTGGTCGCCGCGGCGGTCAACGACGCGGTGAACAAGATCGCCGAACTCAGCCGCAACCGCCTCGGCGGTGTCACCGCCGGGCTCAACCTGCCGCCCGGCTTCAAGATGCCGTTCTGACGGATCGCCGCCGAGATCATGAGTAACGGTTCCCGCCTGCTTGGCGAGTTGATCGACGCCCTGCGTTGCCTGCCGGGCGTCGGTGCGAAAAGCGCACAGCGCATGGCTTTCCACCTGCTCGAACGCGAGCGGCAGGGCGGGCTTCGCCTGGCCTCGGCACTGGAATCGGCGATGCGCGACGTCGGCAACTGCACGCGCTGCCGCAATTTCAGCGAGACGCCGGTGTGTTCGCTATGCGCGAGTCCCAGCCGCGACAAGCAGGTGCTCTGCGTGGTGGAATCGCCTTCCGATCTCGCCGCGATCGAACAGGCCACGGGTTATCGCGGCCATTACTTCGTGCTGCTCGGCAGGTTGTCGCCGCTGGACGGCCTCGGCCCGGACGAACTGGGCTTGCCCCTGCTGGCCGAGCGCCTTGGCGAAGGCGAGGTCGACGAGATGATCATCGCCACGAACCCCACCGTCGAAGGCGAGGCCACCGCGCACTACATCGGCCAGTTGGCGAAGGCCGCGGGTATCCGCGCCACGCGGCTGGCGCATGGGGTGCCCCTGGGCGGCGAACTGGAGTTCGTCGACCGTGGCACGCTGGCCCACGCATTCGGCAGCCGTCAATCGATGGGCTGATCCATAAGGAAAACGACGCATGTCCGACACCATCTTCGCCAAGATCGTCCGCCGCGAAATTCCCGCCGATATCCTCTACGAGGACGACAACGTGCTCGGGTTCCGCGACGTCAATCCGCAGGCGCCCGTGCACGTGCTGTTCATCCCCAAGCGCGCGATCGCCACGCTCGACGACGCCACGCCGGCCGATGCCGAACTGCTCGGCAAGCTGTTGCTGGCGACGGCTTCCTACGCGCGTGCGCAGGGCCTGGCGGAAAAGGGCTATCGCACCGTGATCAATACCAACACGCACGGCGGGCAAACCGTGTTCCACATCCATGTGCACCTGCTCGCGGGCCGGCAGATGACCTGGCCCCCGGGCTGAGCGAACGGAAGTCTTTGGTAGCCGACCCTGTCGGCGACGGGCGCTTGCCCTGACTTGGGTGGGAGCCGACCTTGTCGGCGATCCCGCGGCAGCGGGCCAGGGTGAGGCAAGCACGGTGGGAGCCGACCTTGTCGGCGAATCCCGCGGCAGCGGGCCAGTTAGTCGCAAGCACCCATCGCCGACAGGGTCGGCTCCCACCAAGGTCGGTCCCACCATCAACGAAAAAGCCGGCTTTCGCCGGCTTTTTCGTTTCGACCGTCAGCGCGCGCGGGGCGGCGGGACCGGGCGCGGCACGATGATCGTGCGCGGGCGGTACCAGAACGGGTCGCCCCACGGACCATAACCGTAGGGGCCCCAACCCGGACCCCAGCCCGGGCCCCAGAACGGGTCGTAGAAGCCTGGCGGGTAACGCGTCACCGGGATGCGCTTGGGCCACAGGTAGACGACATCGGCCTCGACGCGCGGGTAGGCGTAGTCGAAGTCGCCGACCTTTTGCGTGACGGCGCCGTGCAGGGTGCCGGTGACGGTGATCTCGCGCCCGCGGGTGAAGACCTCCGGATCGTAGAAGCCGTCGCGGCAGGCCACGAAGCGGCCCTGGCTGTCGGTCTTGCTGGCGGTCGGGCGGGCCTCGCTGTCCAGCGGCTCGGACAGGACGAAGAAGCAGGTCTGCTGCGGACCCGGCTCGGTCTTGATGATCTCGCCGCCCCAGCGCACCTTGGCGCCCGGCGCGCCGCCTTGCTGGGCGCCGGCCGTGGATACGTCGTTGAACTGGCCCTGCAACGGCTGCGGCACCGTGGCGCATGCGCCAAGGGCCAGCGTCGCGGCGGCGATGACCAGCGGTTTGTACATGGACATGTCACATCTCCTGGAGGCACCGGGCACGGCCGATACCATGCCTGCTATTTGACCACGCGGCGCGCCTTTAATTCCTTCACCGCACGACCGAATTCGCTCACCGATTCAGGCGGCGGTTCGTCATACCCGTAGCGCGACCGCAAGTAAAGCTCGCTCAACCTTTCCAATGCATTTCTTTGCGCGGGCAACGCGCGTGCGGCGCGCGCGAAGAAATGCCTTGGTCCTTCACCTGCCCGTCGCGTTACGCCGGCCTTCGCAAGCTTTCGCTGCAACCGTCGCATCCACGCATCCAGTGCGTCGCCTTCACGGCGCTGGAACAACGCCCAGCCCAGCGCGGCCGCCACCAGCAAGGCACAGCCGATCGCAAAGACCAGTGCGAGATCGGTGACCTCGGCATGGGCGATGCCGAACGGTTGCAGCAGTCCCTGCTGGCGTAACGCGTCGAAACCGATAACGCCGCGGTTCCACCATTGGTTGACGACATCCCAGCGGTCGCGCAGGTTGCGCAACCAGGGCATGTCGAACAATCCCTCTTCGCCGCCATGGCCCGCCGCGGCCGCGGCCGCACCCAACTGCACGCGCTCGGGCCTGACCGAGGCGGTGGGATCGAAACGCACCCAGCCACGGCCTTCCAGCCAGACCTCCGACCAGGCATGCGCATCCGACCGGCGTACCAGCAGGTAACTGCCCGTGGTGTTCCAGTAGCCACCCTGGTAACCCGTGACCACGCGGGCGGGAATACCTGCTGCACGCATGAGGAAGGTGAAGGTCGAGGCGAAGTGTTCGCAGTAGCCTTCGCGCGTCTGGAACAGGAAGTCGTCGATCCGGTCCCTGCCCAGCGGGGCGGGCGCGAGCGTGTACGAGAAGTCGGCATGGAACATCGCCAGCGCGGCTCGCGCGATGGCCGCATGGTCGGCGCCATGGCGCTGCGCCCAGGATGCCGCCAGTTCGCGTGCCTTCGGGCCGGCGCCCATCGGCAGTTGCAGGTTGTCCCGGCGGACACCTTCGTCCAGGACAGGCTCGAACCGATAGCTGGTGGCGGCGAGCGCGGAGAAGGTCAACACCTCGTCGATGCGCCGGTTGGCCAACACGGTGTGGTCCGGCCGCAGGACGGTGTCGGGCGGCGCCATCGTCGCCAGGTCGAGCATCGGCACGACGCGGTCGTGGGTCGGTTCCAGCGACGCCTGGTAGGCGATGCGCTTGCCGTATTCGGCGTCCGACGGTGGGCGCCGCGAACTGCGCGAGCCCGGACTCCATCCCTGGCCGTCGAACTGTTGCATCGTGTATGCGCGGAAATAACGGGCGGCATTCGGTGGCGGCGGACCATCGAAGCTGACACGTAGGGCCGGCGTGTCGTCCGTCATCAAGTCGAGCATGTCGCCGGGTGACAGGCGGTTCGACAAGCCCGTCACCGCCTGGCTGTTCTGCGGCGTGCCCCACAGCGGCGTGCTGAGGCGCGGCACGAAAAGGAAGGCGAACAACGACAGCGGCACGGCGGCAAGCAATGCGAGCAGCACAGGCATGAACTCGCGCGACCACGGCGTCGCTTGCGGCTCCACTTCCTCCAGCGAGCGCAACGTGGCCAGCGCCGGTACCAGTCCCAGGCTCACGAAGAGGCTGGCGACCAGGCCCTGATCGAAGAGCAGGGCGCTCATCAAGGCGAAGCATGCGAACGCGATACCGACGCGAGCGTCGCGCCGGTGCTCGCTCTCCAGCAGCTTGAGCACCAGCAGGCCGACGGCGAACGCGCTGCCCGGTTCGCGCCCGAACAAGGTGCCGTTCTGCAGGATCACCACGGCCAGGAGCAGCCCGATGAGCGGCAGCTTGATCCAGAATGGCGCGTTGCGACCGCCGCGGCGGCGCTGCTGCCAGCGGGCGACCAGCACGACGCCCAGGGCGGTGGTCAGCCACCATGGCAGATGCATGGCGTGGACCAGCAGCACGAAGCCCATGGTGAGGCAGAGCAGGTCGAACGATCGTGCGTGGAGCACGGGGTCGCCGGTCGGCCGGCGGCTCAGCGAGGGACGGACGCCGGTCATGGCCGCAGCGCCAGGGCGGTCATGCAACGGTGGTAGTGCTCGTCGCCTTGGGCGACGTCGAAATACCCGTCCGGCAGTTTCAGGCTCCAGCGCCTGCCGGTTTCCCTCGCTTCGTCGATCCAGCGGGCGAGGCGCGCGATCCGCGATTCGTCGTCGAGGCCATGCATGCCATCCCAATCCAGCCGCCAGTCTTCCTGGGGGGCGGGTTGTTCGAGATCCTTCACCAGCAGGCCGTGGTGACGCGCGCTCAACTTCCAGGCGATCTGCCGCCGCGGATCGCCCGGGCGGTATTCACGCAGGGCGGCCAGCTCGTCGCCCGGGCGTGGGCGTCCGCGGTCGGCATCGCCACGCGGTTCGAACGGCTTGGGACCGAGCGCCTCCGGACGCGGATAGACGAGCACGGCGCGATCGGGATTGAGCCAGCTCCACACGCGGAACATGCCCAGCGGCCAGCGGCTGTGCACGCGCATCCGTGGCAGTGCGAGCCATCCGCGGAATTCCGTGGGCAGGTCGAATTCCACGGTCGTGGCGGCGCCGGCGGGTACGACGAAAACGTGCTCCCGCCCCTGGATATCGAGACGCACCGCCATGCGTTCGCGCTGACTGGCGCCGATGTCGAGCGACACCCGGATGGGTTCGCCGGCGCGGGCGGTCCCTGCGCGAAGGCCGCCGATGGTCAGGCCGTTGAGCACGCGAAAGGCCACGAGCATGCTGCCGGCGGTGGCGGCGCCGAGCAGGCAGGTGAGCATCAGCGCCGCGTTGTTGGCGTAGTTGAGCGAACCCACCAGCATCACGCCGAGCAGCACCGAGAAGCCCAAGCCGAAACCGGTCGGCACGATGTAGATGCGTCGGCGGTGCAACTGGATGGGCAAGGATTCGCGTTGGCGCAACCGGGTCAGCGAAGGCAGGCGGCGTTCCGCCCAGGCGACCAGCCGCTGGGCGCGTGAGGGCATCAGGGCACCGCGGTCTCGGCCAGGATGGATCGCGCGATGGCTTCGCGGTGGCTGCCACGGCCGGGGACGAGGCGGTGCGCGGCGGCCGGCACGAAGACGGTCTGCAGGTCTTCTGGAATCACGTAGTCGCGTCCGCTCAACAGGGCCCACGACCGCGACGCGGCGAGCAGGGCCAGGCCGGCGCGGGGTGAAAGACCGACGCGCACCTCGTTGTGCTTCCGGCTGGCGGCAAGCAAGGCTTGCAGGTAATCGAGCAGCGCGGGGCTCACCTTCACCGACTGCGCCGCGGCGTGCAGCTGGCCGATCGCCGTGACATCGAGGCGCGGCGTGAGCGAAGCCATCATGTCGCGGCGATCCTCGCCGGTGAGCAGGGCGCGTTCCGCGGCGGGGTCGGGGTAATCGAGGCTGAGCCGCAGCATGAAGCGGTCCAGCTGCGAATCGGGCAGGGGAAAGGTGCCGGCCAGGTCGAGCGGGTTCTGCGTGGCCACGACGAAGAAGGGGCGCGGCAGTTCGCGGGTGACACCGTCGACGGTGACCTGGCCCTCGGCCATCGCTTCGAGCAGCGCGCTCTGCGATTTCGGTGTCGCCCGGTTGATCTCGTCGGCGAGCAGCAGGCTGGTGAAGATGGAGCCGGGATGAAAACGGAATTCGCCGGTCTCGCGCTCGTACACGCTGACCCCGATAATGTCCGATGGCAGGAGGTCACTGGTGAACTGGATGCGTTGGAAGTCGAGATCGAACGTGGCGGCCAGCGCATGCGCGAGCGTCGTCTTGCCTACCCCGGGCACGTCCTCCAGCAGCAGGTGTCCGCCCGCGATGAGGCAGGTGAAGGCCAGCTTCACCTGGCGAGGCTTGCCCAGCAGCACCCCGTTGACCTGGGCCAGGGCGGCATCCAGGCGATGCCGGAGCATTTCATCGTGGAGTGGATTCGTCGCGGACATGATCGATGCGTCTGCCCCCCGTCCTGGCCATGTCGATGAGTGAGCGTTCGAGTGTAGCGGTGCCGGCGCGATCCTGGCGAGCGATGTTCCTCGTCCTGCTGGCGGTGTCCCTCATGGCCAGGGTGGTCATAGCGTGCACGTTGTCGCCCTTCGGTGACGAGGCGTTCTATTGGCAGGAGAGCCTCGCGCCGGCGTGGGGCTACAGCGACCTTCCGCCACTGACCGCATGGCTGATCGCCCTTTCCGAGGGCGTGCTTGGTCATGGCCTTTTCGCCATGCGCCTGCCGTTCCTGCTTATCGGCACCTGCGTGCCGTGGCAGGTGGCGGCCATCGCGAGTCGCTACGGTGGCGACGTGGAGCGCTGGCAGGCGGCCACCTTCGCCCTCGTGTTGCCATTGGTGGGAAGCCTTGGCGTGTTGGCGCTGCCGGACGTGCCCCTCACCTTCGCCATCGTGCTGGCGACACGGGGCCTGCTCGCCGCGCTGGAAACCGACCGGCTTCGCGACTGGGCATGGCTTGGGCTGGGGCTCGCCATCGCATGGGCCACGCATTACCGGGCCGCGATGGCGATGCTTGCCGGGGTGATCTTCCTGCTCGCCATGCCGCGTGGCCGCGCGCAATGGTCACGGCCCGGCCTGTGGCTGGCATCGGCGATCGCCTCCATCGGCCTGTTGCCGATCGTCTTCTACAACCTGGGGTCGCAAGGCGCGGGGATCGCGTTCCAGGTCGTCGAACGGAACCCATGGCGCTTCCATGCCGATGCCCTGGTGCAGCCGCTCGAGCAGGCGATCACCTGCACTCCCGTGGCATGGGTGGTGATGCTGTGGGCATTGTGGCGATCGTGGCGGCGACGCGATGAGGCACCTTTCGACGCGGTGGCGACCATCGCCGGCACCTTCGTCGTGGCGTACTTCGTGCTCGGGCTCTTCGCGGACGACATACGCTTCCGCGTGCACTGGCCACTGCCGGGATATGTGCTGATCTGCGCCGTCCTGCCCGGCCTGCTTCGCGATGCCTCCACGACCTGGCGGCGGACGGCGTTCGCGGGATTCGCGCTCGCCGGTCTCGGCCTTGCGGCTGGCCTGGGTTATCTGGGACTGGCTGCTTCGAAGGACGGCGCGGCGCGTCTCGCCGGCGTCAAGGCGTTCCCCTCGAATTTCACCGGCTGGAGCGAAAGCGCGCAGGCGGTGCGCAAGCAGCTCGCCCTTCGGCCGGGGCTGATCGTCGTGGCCGACAACTTCATGCTCGCGGCGGAGCTGCGCTTCGCGTTGGGTGGTGCGCGCGAGGTGTATTCGCTGGACAGCCCCTTGAACGTCAAGCATGGGCGCGCACCACAACTCGCGGCCTGGCGGCTCGACGAATCGGCGCTCGCGGCGCATGCCGGACAGCCGCTCCTGCTCGTGGTCGACGAGACGGCGTTGCGGGAACGCGAGAAGAGGGACTGGCTGGGCTCGGTCTGTTCGCGGGTGGAGGTCATGTCGCCCCTGGAACGGGTGGACCGCTTCGATGGACGCCGGCGTTTCGCGTTGTACGCGGCCACCGCGCGTGCGATGCGCGGTTCGTCGACCGATCCCGACGCCTGCGTGGTGTGGACCTCGGCCTATCGGGCGTCGCTGGCGCCGTAGTGTTCGCGAAAACCTACGGAAGGACGACCCCGGCGGCACGCAGCAACCGCGAGGTGGCGATCAACGGCAAGCCGACCAGCGCCGTGGGGTCTTCATTGTCGATCCGTTCGAACAAGGCGATGCCCAGGCCCTCGCACTTGAAGCTTCCTGCGCAATCGAGGGGCCGTTCGCGTTCGACATAACGGGCGATGTCTTCCGTGCTCAGTTCGCGGAAACGCACCCGCGTCTCGTCGACATGCGTCGTCGCGTCCCCTCGCAGGTCGATCACGCAGACCGCCGTGTGGAAGACCACGTCACGACCCGAACTGGCCGCCAGCTGCTTGTGCGCCGCATGCACCGTGACCGGTTTGTCCAGCACGGTGCCGTCGAGGTCGGCGACCTGGTCCGAGCCGATCACCACCGCGCCCGGGCGTATCTCCGCCACCGCGCGCGCCTTGGCTTCCGCCAGGCGGGCCGCCCGTGCGCCGGGACGCTCGTCCGGGAGGGCGGCTTCATCGGTGCCCGGCGAGGCTTGCTCGAAGTGCTCGAGCAGCCGCCGCAACAGGCTGGCGCGGTAGGGCGAGGTGGAGGCGAGGACGACGGTGGCTTGCGGTGACACGATCAGAACTCCTTGTGGATATGTTCGCGCACGGCGGTATCGAGCGCCGTCTGCGCATCGTCGAGGGCGCGCAACCGCGGCTCCAGCTGATGCCGGGCCCGGACCAGGGCGTCCACCGCCTCGTCCAGTTCACGCTGGCTGGCATCGGGTGCCCGGTCGCGGATCCACAGGCGTTGCTGGAGTAGGGCGCGGAGCCCCGAGTCGACCGCTTGCTGGGCTTCGACCTCGCCGGTGGCGGGCAGGTCGGGACTGACCGACATGACGGCGTGGGCCCGTTGCAGGCGGTCGCGACAGTCCTTGAGATCGGACTCCAGGCGGTCGGCATTGTCCATGAGATCTTGCAGGGCGCCATGCCGGCGGCGCGAACGCTGGTGCCGTACCGTCCATGCGCACAAGCCCACGGCGACGATGATCACCCCGGCAAGTGCATAATAGGCAAAGGAAAACACGCGACCTCTTCCCCCTGGTGGGCGTGCTGCGGCAAACTGGCCGGAAGGAAGCGAGTCTGCCCGAAAGTCCCGACGCTGCGCAAAAGCGCGCCGTTCCTGGATGCCGGAGGCCTAACCGGTTGACTTCAAGGGTGTTGATGCCTACCATTTCACGATTATGTCCGTGACTTTGCCATCGTCCGTGGACGCTTGGCGCGAGGTTCGTGCGCGGCGTTCGTTCCAGGGTCAGCTCCCCGTGTCCGCATTGAAGCGTCTCGGAGAGGTGGTCGCGTCTCCCGAAGGGGACGTAACCTACACGCTGGATTTCGGTCGCGACGAATTCGGTACCGCCTACGTGGCCGTGCTTGCGAAAGCCCAGTTGACGCTGATCTGCCAGCGCTCACTGGAGCCTTTCCAGTTGCCGGTGGAGGTCGATACCCGTCTCGGACTGATCGTCGAGGAAAGTGAAGAGGCTTCGCTGCCCCCGGGCTACGAGGCGCTGCTGGTCGAACAGGACGGCAAGCTCGACCTGGTCGCGACGATCGAAGATGAACTGCTGTTGGCGCTGCCCCTGGTCCCGGTGAATCCGGATCACGAGTTGCCCGACGACGTAACCGGACCCGGCGAGGACGAAACACCCTCGCAGGAAACATCTGAAAACCCGTTCGCGGCACTCCGCGGACTCATAAAGTAATTTCGCTGGAGATTTGTCATGGCCGTTGCCAAAAGCCGCAAGACCCCGTCCACCCGCGGCATGCGTCGTTCGCACGATGCGCTGAAGACCGTGCAGCTGTCGACCGATCCGACGAGCGGCGAAGTCCACCTGCGTCACCACGTGACCAAGGATGGCTTCTACCGCGGCAAGAAGGTCATCGACACCCGCGGCGCGGTTGAAGTCGAGGACTGATCTCCCTACCTTGGGGAAGATCACAACGCAGGCGGCGCGGTAACGCGCCGTTTTGCATTTGTGGCATCCAGCTTTCCGGCCCCGGGGCAGACATCGCTCCGGGCGAATCCTCCCTCACTTGGGGATACGGTTCTGAAATACGCCCGCATCATCGGTACCGGCAGCGCGCTTCCCGAGAAAGTGCTGACCAATGCCGACCTCGAAAAGATCGTCGATACGAGCGACGAGTGGATCCGCACGCGCACCGGCATCACCGAGCGTCACATCGCGGCGGATGGTGAAACCACTGGCGATCTCGCCTTCCTCGCCGCGCAGCGCGCGCTCGAGGCGGCGGGGGTCAAGGCGTCCGAGATCGACCTCATCGTGCTCGGCACCACCACGCCCGACATCATCTTCCCGTCCACCGCCTGCCTCGTGCAGCACCGGTTGGGCGCCAACGGTTGCGCGGCGTTCGACGTCAACGCGGCGTGCTCGGGCTTCGTGTACGCCCTGGGCGTGGCCAATGCCTTCATGCGCAGTGGTCAGTCGAAGAAGGCCCTGGTGATCGGTGCCGAAACGCTCACCCGCATGGTCGACTGGACCGAGCGCGAGACCTGCGTCCTGTTCGGCGACGGTGCCGGTGCCGTGGTGCTGGAGGCTTCGGACGAGCCGGGCATCTTCACCACCCGCATGCGCGCCGACGGCGGATTCAAGCACCTGCTGTTCAATCCGGTCGGTGTGTCCGCCGGGTTCACCGACGCCCCCAACCACGGCGTGCGCATCAACATGCTCGGGCGCGAGGTCTTCAAGGTCGCGGTGAAGACGCTGGATTCCCTGGTGGGCGAGACCCTCGAGGACGCCGGGATGAAGGAAGACGAGATCGACTGGCTGATCCCGCACCAGGCGAACCTGCGCATCATCGAGGCGACGGCCAAGCGCCTGAACATGTCGATGGACCGGGTCATCGTCACGGTGGACAAGCACGCCAACACGTCCTCGGGCTCCGTGCCGCTCGCGCTCGACTACGCGGTGCGCTCGGGCAAGGTCCAGCGTGGCCAGAACCTGCTGCTGGAAGCCTTCGGCGGCGGCTTCACCTGGGCCTCTGCGCTGCTGCGCTACTAGGCTGCCGGAATCGCCGACAGGGTCGGCTCCCACCAGGGCTTGCAGTCCTACCAGGGCTTGCGGTTCCTGCCGGGTTTTGCGGTCCTTCGGGTGGAGGCTCTGGTGGGAGCCGACCTTGTCGGCGATGGGTGCTTGCCTCGACCTTGCCCGTTGCCACGAGATCGCCGCTGAAGCGGCTCCCACCCTCACCCTGCCGCCCCTGCGCCCCAGAGCGGCCTCGCCAAAGCGGCCCTCGCCGCCCCGGGCAGGCATCCTCCACACGCCCGCGAATGGTGCATTGGCCCATGGGTTGCTGGCACCATGCGCGGTTTGAAGTACCGGAATCGCTTCGCATGACCTCATCCAGCGCATCGCTCGCCTTCGTTTTCCCCGGTCAGGGTTCGCAGTCCGTCGGCATGCTCGCCGACCTGGCCGCGAATCACGGGGAAGTCCGCGCCACCTTCGAGGAAGCCTCGGCTGGCGCCGGCATCGATCTTTGGGATATCAGCCAGAACGGCCCCGAGGACACCCTCAACAGCACGGAGAACACGCAGCCGGCCCTGTTGGCCGCCAGCGTCGCTGTCTGGCGCGTATGGCGGAAGCTGGGCGGGCCGGTGCCGGCCTACCTGTCCGGCCACAGCCTGGGCGAGTACAGCGCCCTGGTGGTCGCCGGTGCGCTCTCGCTGGAGGATGCGGCCGGCCTGGTCGCCCAGCGTGGCCGCCTGATGCAGGCCGCGGTGCCGGCCGGCGTGGGTGCCATGGCGGCCATCCTCGGCGGTGACGATGCGCAGATCGCCCAGGTGTGCGAGGAAGTCGCCCAGGGCCAGGTCGTCGCCCCGGCCAACTACAACTCCCCCGGACAGCTGGTGATCGCCGGACACGCCGAGGCGGTGGACCGCGCGCTCGCCCGCCTGGCCGAGCTGGGCGTGAAGAAGGTCGTGAAGCTGGCCGTGTCCGTGCCCTCGCATTGCATGCTCATGCGCGATGCGGCCGATAAGCTCGGGGAGGCGATGAACGCGCTGGAGTGGCGCATGCCTTCGATCCCGGTGGTCCAGAACGCCGATGCACGGGTGCATGCGTCCCTGGAGGACATCCGCGGCGCGCTGATGCGTCAGCTCTACCTGCCGGTGCGTTGGACCGAGTGCATGCAGGCGCTGGCCGCCGCAGGAATCGTCCAGACGATGGAATGCGGCCCGGGTAAGGTCCTTTCCGGCCTCATCAAGCGCATCGACAAGTCGATCGATGGCAAGGCCATCGGCACCCCGGCCGACCTCGAGGCGGCGCTGTCCCCCGCGTCCGCCTGATCCCATTCAAGTACCACAGGACATCCCCATGAGCTCATCCCTGAAGGGTGAAATCGCCCTCGTCACCGGCGCCAGCCGCGGTATCGGCGCGGCGATCGCCGATCGCCTCGCCTCGCTCGGCGCCACCGTGTTCGGCACCGCCACCAGCGAAGCCGGTGCCAAGGCCATCGACGAACGCCTCGCCGCGCACGGCGGCCATGGCCGCGTGCTCGACGTGACCGATGCCGGGGCGATCGAATCGCTCATCGACGGCATCGGCAAGGAAACCGGCGCCATCTCGATCCTGGTGAACAACGCCGGCATCACGCGCGACCAGCTCCTCATGCGCATGAAGGAAGATGACTGGAACGCCATCATCGAAACCAACCTCACCTCGGTGTTCCGCACGTCGAAAGCGGTGATGCGCGGGATGATGAAGGCGCGCAAGGGCCGGATCATCAGCATCGCCTCGGTGGTCGGCGTCACCGGCAACCCGGGGCAGGCGAACTACGCGGCCGCCAAGGCCGGCATCATCGCGTTCTCGAAATCGCTGGCCCGTGAGATCGGTTCCCGCGGAATCACCGTGAACGTGGTGGCACCTGGCTTCATCGACACCGACATGACCCGCGCCCTGCCGGAAGAACAGCGCACCGCGTTGCTTTCGGGCATCGCCCTGGGCCACCTGGGCGATGCCGGCGATATCGCCGAGGCGGTGGCCTTCCTGGCCTCTCCGGCGGCCAAGTACATCACCGGCGAGACGTTGCACGTCAACGGTGGCATGTACATGCCCTGATGGGCCAGGGCCGGCGGCAGTCGCCACCGGCCCGTTTTTGAGAGACAATCGTCATTTCGCGCCCGGCTAAGAAAAACCGGGCGTCACCCACGTGACGGCGGTGTGTTGGCGGGTTCTGTCCTTAGCCACTACAATGCCGCCGGATTTTTCCCTCGGGAGGTAAAGGCAACATGAGCACCATCGAAGAGCGCGTCAAGAAGATCGTCGTTGAACAGCTGGGCGTTAAGGAAGAGGATGTCAGCCCGAACGCTTCGTTCGTGGACGATCTGGGCGCCGATTCGCTCGATACCGTTGAGCTCGTGATGGCTCTCGAAGAAGAGTTCGAATGCGAGATCCCGGACGAAGAAGCCGAAAAGATCACGACGGTCCAGCAGGCGGTCGATTACGTCAAGGCCCACGTCAAGGCCTGATCGAGCGACTGGCTGTCGATCGGAGGCGCCGCCTCCCGTCGATCTCCGAGCGACACGGAAGCTGCGCCTCATGGCGCAGTTTTCGTTTGCGTCTAACGCAACCTGCGCCCGCGTATGGTTTGCGCGGAACACAGTGAAGGATGAGAACGCATGAGTAAACGACGTGTGGTAGTGACCGGTATGGGCATCGTCTCGCCGGTCGGCAACGATGTCGCCACCGCCTGGAAAAATGTCGTCGAAGGCAACAGCGGCATCGGCCCTGTGACCGCGTTCGACGCCAGCGCCTACACCACCCGCATCGCGGGTGAGGTCGAAGGTTTCGATGCCGTCGACGCGTACTTCGCCGGCACCGACGCCCCGGACGACGAACGGCGCGCCATCGCGAAGGACTTCAAGCGGATGGACCCGTTCATCCACTACGGCATCGTCGCCGGCACGCATGCGTTCCGCCAGTCGGGCCTCGTCGTGACCGATGAGAACGCCGGCCGCATCGGCGTGGCCGCGGGTGCCGGCATCGGTGGCCTGCACACCATCGAGGGCACGGCCCTCGAACTGGCGGAAAAGGGCCCGCGCAAGGTCTCGCCGTTCTATGTGCCGAGTTCGATCATCAACATGGTGGCCGGCAACCTGTCGATCTACCACGGCATGAAGGGCCCGAACATCGCGTTGGTGTCGGCGTGCACCACGGCCGCGCACAACATCGGCATGGCGATGCGCCTGATCCAGTACGGCGATGCCGATGCGATGCTCGCTGGCGGTGCCGAGTTCGCCACCACGCCCACGGCCATGGCCGGTTTCTGCTCGGCCAAGGCGATGTCAACGCGCAACGACGACCCGGCGCATGCCAGCCGTCCGTGGGATGTCGGCCGTGACGGTTTCCTGCTGTCCAACGGCGCGGGCATGTTGATGCTCGAGGAATACGAGTTCGCCAAGGCGCGTGGCGCGAACATCCTCGCCGAACTCATCGGTTTCGGCATGAGCGGCGACGCTTACCACATCACCGCGCCCAGTGGCGACGGCGCCGAGCTGGCGATGCGCAACGCGCTGCACGATGCGGGCATTCAGCCGTCCGAAGTGCAGTACGTCAATGCGCACGGCACGTCCACGCCCGTGGGCGACCTGGGCGAAGCCAAGGCCATCCGCAACGTGTTCGGCGAGCACGCCACGAAGAAGGGCAAGTTCGCGGTCAGCTCCACCAAGTCGGTCACCGGTCACCTGCTCGGTGCCGCGGGCGGCGTGGAAGCGATCTTCTCCATCCAGGCCCTGCGCGAGGGCATCATGCCGCCCACGATGAACCTCGTCGACGTGGACCCGGAAGTCGCGGCGCTGGGCATGGACCTCGTGCCGAACAAGGCGGAGAAGGCGGACATCGAGGTGGTCATGTCGAATTCGTTCGGCTTTGGCGGCACCAACGGCACGCTCGTTTTCCGTCTGTCTCTTATACACATCT
>NZ_JBPGXU010000033.1:0-37501 GCF_056755675.1 Luteibacter sp. KNZ12-1A
TGGCCGGCCCCCTGACGGGCCTTCTCCGCCCGCCCGTCCTCGGCTCCTAATGTCGCGCCGAGGGTGGCGCCCGGCAGCTCTCTCGACCCTGGGGTGGGTTGAAAGAGCACCGCTCGCCATCCCGCTAGTTGCGTGCCACTTGCCCCTTCGCTTGCCGTTTGCCGCACCCGGGTGGGAAGCGGGCTGGCCCGCGAGTCCTCGATCTCTCCGGTGGCGAAGGAGGCTTGCACTGATCGGGCGAGGCTTGTCACCGCTCGCTCGGTTGCGATGCATCGCCTCGTTCGCTCATCCCAGGGTGAGGGTTCGCGGACACGGTCCGCTCCCACCACGGTGAGGGGATCTTGCACGAAGACGGCTTCCCTCCGGGGAAGGCGTCCACACGGGAGCAGTGTCCGCTCAGATGGCGGGCGTTGCTTGTGCACACAATACCTCCGTGCTCTCTGCGCACCTCACAAGTGATTGACATGGTTACCAATGAAACTGCGTTCGCCTGCTGACAAGTGCCTACACAAAGAGTTAACGTGGGTGTCCCGCATCGCACCATCCCCACATGAACCCTCGTAACTGGTCCTTCCGCACACGCTATCTCGCTGCTTTCGTTGTCTGCGCGGCCCTCATGGGCTTTGCGTTGTACTCGCAGTACGTGATGCACCTGGACCCGTGTCCGCTGTGCATCTTCCAGCGCATCGCTGTGTGCTTCATGGGCCTGTTCTTTCTCATCGGTGGGTTGCATGCGCCGGTGAAGCGCGGCGCTCGCGCCACCTACGCGATCCTCATCACGCTAGGTGGACTGTGGGGCATCGCCACGGCAGGGCGTCACCTGTGGCTGCAGTCCCTTCCTGCCAGCGAGGTTCCTGCCTGCGGCCCTGGACTGGGCTACCTGTTCGACGCGTTTCCGTTCATGAAGATGCTGAAACTGGCATTCACTGGCTCTGGCGAGTGCGCGAAGATCGAGCCGATCCTCGGCGTGCCGATGCCGGGATGGACCCTGTTCTGGTTCGTCGTTCTCGTCGTGTGGGCTCTCCTGTCCCTGCGCCGCAGCGTTCGTTGACTTTCCGCGCCTCGCGAGGCGCTTCCACGTAGGCATTACCCCATGCAGCACTCCCTCAAAGCCGTAGTTCCCCCGTCCATCGACTGGACGCCGGGCTCGTGGCGGTCGAGGACCGCCCTCCAGCAGCCGACGTACGAAGACGCCGACGAGCTCAACCGCGCGCTGGCGCAGCTCGGTGAACTGCCGCCGCTGGTCACCTCGTGGGAGATCCTGGCGCTGAAGGAGCGCATCGCCGAAGCGCAGGACGGCGAACGCTTCCTGCTCCAGGGCGGCGATTGCGCGGAGAGCTTCGCGGACTGCAACAGCCCGATCATTTCGAATCGGCTCAAGGTGCTGTTGCAGATGAGCCTCGTGCTCGTGCACGGCCTGAAGAAACCGGTGTTGCGCGTCGGTCGTTTTGCCGGCCAGTACGCGAAGCCGCGATCGGCCGACACGGAAACCCGCGATGGCGTGACGTTGCCGGCCTTCCGGGGCGATCTGGTCAACAGCCCCGAGTTCACGCCCGAGGCGCGCCGCGCCGATCCACAGCGTTTCATCAAGGCGCATGCACGCTCGGCGATGACGATGAACTTCGTTCGCGCATTGATCGACGGCGGCTTCGCCGACCTGCACCATCCCGAATACTGGGATCTCGCCTGGGTGGAGCATTCGCCGCTCGCCGCGGAATACAAGCGCATGGTCGCCAGCATCGGCGATTCGCTGCGTTTCATGGAGACTCTCGCCGGGCAATCGATCTCCAGCTACTCGCGCGTGGACTTCTACACCTCGCACGAGGCGCTCCTGCTGCACTACGAGGAAGCCCTCACCCGGCGGGTGCCGCGACAGGACGGCTGGTTCAACCTGTCCACGCACTTTCCCTGGATCGGCATGCGCACCGCCGCGCTCGACGGCGCGCACACGGAGTACTTCCGTGGCATCCGCAATCCCATCGCGGTGAAGGTTGGCCCGACGGTCCAGGCGGACGATCTGCTGCGCCTGATCGATGTCCTCAACCCGAACGAGGAGCCGGGCCGCCTGACCCTCATCCATCGCATGGGTAACGACAAGATCGGTACGCACCTGCAGCCGTTGCTCGAGGCGGTGAAGCGCGAGGGACGTCGCGTGCTGTGGGTGGCCGATCCGATGCACGGCAACACCGAGAGCACCAGCAACGGCTACAAGACCCGGCGCTTCGCCAACATCGCCGGCGAACTCGACCAGGCTTTCGACATCCACGCCGCGGCCGGTACGCGTCTCGGCGGCGTGCATCTCGAACTCACGGGCGAAGATGTCACGGAATGCCTTGGCGGTGCCCGCGACCTCGTCGAAGGCGACCTCGATCGTGCCTACCGCTCCATGGTCGATCCGCGACTCAACTATGAGCAGTCGCTGGAAATGGCGATGCTGATCGTGCGCAAATCCGGCGGGATGGTCTGACTCCTTAGCGGTCGTGCCGTTCCCGGGCCCACGCCACATGCTCGCGCACGACCGGTGACGGATCGCCGGCGCGCGCGTCGAGCGCGGTGATGACTTCGTCGCTTGTGGGCGCATTGCCCAGGCCCACGGCGATATTGCGCAGCCAACCTTCATAGCCGGCGCGGCGTATCGCCATGCCTTCCGTGCGCGAGAGGAACTCCTGCTCGCTCCAGGCGAACAGGTCGACCAGCCTGGGTCCATCGAGGCTATGTCGCGGTGCGAAGTCGGGCTCGGTCGCCTCTTGCGCGAACTTGTTCCAGGGGCAAACCAGCTGGCAATCGTCACAACCGAAGACGCGGTTGCCCATCGGTTCGCGCAACTCGATGGGAATGCTGCCCTTGAGTTCGATGGTGAGGTAGGAAATGCACTTGCGTGCATCCAGCCGGTACGGCCCTACGATCGCCTGCGTGGGGCAGACGTCGATGCAGCGCCGGCAACTGCCACAGTGGGCGCTGGCCGGCTCGTCCACGGGTAACGGCAAGTCGGTATAGAGCTCGCCGAGGAAGAAGTAGGAGCCCGCCCGCTTGTTGATCAGTACCGTGTGCTTGCCGATCCAGCCAAGCCCCGCGTTGCGCGCGATCGCCTTTTCCAGCACCGGTGCGGAATCGACGTACGCACGATAGCGAAAGTCGCCGACACGCTCTTCGATCTTCGCGGCGAGCTTCTGCAGGCGGTTGCGCATCACCTTGTGGTAATCGCGGCCTAGGGCGTAGCGGGCGATATAGGCCTGCTCGCGGTCGTGGATGACATCCCAGGCATTCGGCGTGCCCGGCGGTACATAATCCATGCGAACGGAGATCACGCGAAGCGTGCCCGGCTCCAGTTCCGCGGGACGGCTACGCCGCCTGCCATGGCGAGCCATGTAGTCCATTTCGCCGTGGTGTCCTTCGGCCAGCCAGCGTTCCAGGTACGCCTCGTCGTCGCCCAGCTCGATGCCCGCGACGCCCACGTCCGCGAAACCGAGCTCGCGAGCCCATTGCTTGATCTGGGCGGCGAGGTCGGCGTAGTCGATGGAAGAGGAAGCGGACATGCGTCCATTCTACCGGGGGCTCCTATAATCGTCCGATGACCGCACCCCATCTCGGTATCGCCCTCTTCACATCCGGGCAGTCCCGCGCGATCGACCGACGCGCGATCGGCGAGCTCGGCATTCCCGGCTTCGAACTGATGACGCGTGCGGCGGCTGCCGCCTTCGCCATGCTGCGGCGGCGCTGGCCCGCCGCACGGCGGCTGCGCGTGGTATGCGGCGCGGGAAACAACGGTGGCGACGGCTATCTCGTCGCCCGGGACGCGCTGGCCTCGGGACTATCCGTGGATCTCGTGGCGCTCGATCCGCCGAAGGGAGGGGATGCCGCCCGTGCCCGCGAAGCCTTCGAGGCGCTGGGGGGCGCCGTCCATCCTCTCACCGACTGGAACCTGCTACCGCCCGCCGACGTGATCGTGGATGGCATCTACGGCACGGGCCTGAACCGCGCTCCCGAAGGTCAGGCGGCCAGCGCCATCGAAGCGGTCAACGCATCGGGCCTGCCGGTGCTCGCGCTGGACGTACCTTCCGGCCTCTCGGCGGACACGGGCGCATGCCCGGGTGTCGCCGTCCATGCCGCCGCCACCGCGAGCTTCATCGTGCACAAGCGCGGCCTGCATACCTATCGCGCGGAGGTGGCTGGCGAAGTGGAACTGTTCGACCTCGGCCTGCCGGGGAGCATCCTCGAGGCGCCGGATGCGCGCCTGCTCGAACCGACCGGGCTGCCTCGGCGTCCACGCGACTCGCACAAGGGCGGGAACGGCCATGTCCTCGCCATCGGCGGCGACCATGGCATGGGCGGCGCCGTGAGGATGGCCGCGGAGGCGGCATTGCGTACCGGCGCCGGCCTCGTCAGCGTGGCTACCCGCGAGGAAAACGTGCTGGCGATGAACGCGGCACGCCCGGAACTGATGGCGCATGGGGTCAATGGGCCACAGGCCTTGCAGCCGATGCTGGAAAAGGCTTCCGTCGTCGCGCTCGGTCCGGGCCTCGGCCAGTCCGCCTGGGGCCATGCCTTGTGGACGACGGCGCTCGACGCGGGCCTGCCCACGGTCCTCGATGCCGATGGCCTCAACCTGCTGCATGCCGAGCCACGCCCACTCCCGGCGCGCATCGTTCTGACGCCCCATCCGGGCGAGGCGGGACGCTTGCTCGGTGTCGCGACAGCGGACGTGCAGGCGGATCGTTTCGCCGCCGGGCGCGAGATGGCGAGGAGATATCGCGCGGTGGTCGTCCTCAAGGGCAACGGCAGCCTGATCGTTTCGCCCGACGGACAGGTGGCGGTGTGCCCCTGGGGCAACCCCGGCATGGCCAGCGGCGGCATGGGCGACACCCTCACCGGCATCGTCGCCGGCCTCATGGGCCAGGGCTGCGAACCTTACGAGGCGGCCTGCCTTGGCGTCGGCCTGCACGCGCGCGCGGCCGACGTCGCGGCACGGGCAGGTGAGCGAGGGCTGCTGGCGGGCGACCTGCTCGACCCACTCCGTCGACTCGTCAACGGACTCGACGCATGAGCGCCCTGGAATGGAACCTCGTCGACGAGGAAGCCACCATGGCGTTGGGACGCCGCCTCGCGCAGCAGGTGCCCGCTGGCCTCGTCGCCTACCTTCACGGCGACCTCGGCGCGGGAAAGACCACCTTCGCACGGGCGTTCCTCCGGGCCCTGGGCGTCGGCGAACGTGTGAAGAGCCCCACGTACAGCCTGGTGGAGGGCTACGACATCGGCGAGCGCCGGGCCTTCCACCTCGACCTCTACCGCATCGCCGATCCGGGTGAACTGGAATGGCTGGGGCTGGACAGCCTGGCCGAACCGGGGGCCATCGTGCTGGTGGAGTGGCCCGAGCGCGGTACCGGTGCGTTGCCGGCGGCCGACCTCGAATTGAGCTTCCGCCACGAAGGGCAGGGACGTGCCGTCCTTTTCGAGGCGCGGTCCCCGGTGGGAGAGCACATCCTCCGATCGCTGGGTGTCTGGCGCACCTGACGCGCGTACAAGGCCTTGTGTTTCAACAGGTTCTGCATCGACACACAAGGCGGTTCCCACCGGCATCCCCGGTCGTCGGTTGCGAGGCATTCCTGTACGCCCGTTGACGAAGGTTTCGCAGGTCATGGATTAACAAGGGAAAACGTCTTGCATTCAGCGGGCGCTTGCAGTTCAATCCTGGCCGTATGAGGGGAATCACTATCAAACTTGGCCTCCTTGCGTGCGTGACCGCCGTCGCGACGCTGGCCCCTGCCGTCTCGACAGCGGCCGACATCAAGGCCGCCCGGGTCTGGGCTGGCCCGGAATACACCCGGGTGGTGTTCGATTTGTCCGGTCCGGCGACCTACAAGATGTCCCAGGGCGATACCCCGGGCAGTGTCGTCCTCGACATTGCCGGGAGCGCCGTGTCGGGTGACTTCGCCGCACCGGGCGGGCAAGGCCTGTTCAAGTCGATGACGGCCGGCAAGCAGGGTGGCAGCGCTCGCATGGTCGCCACGGTCGACCCGAAGGCCAAGCCGAAGAGCTTCCTGCTCAAGCCCGCCGGCGACTACGGCTATCGCCTCGTGCTGGATCTCTATCCCGGCGGGCAGAGCGATCCTGGCGACAACCCGGTCACCGACGACGCCCCTTCCGTGGCGGATGCGCCGGCCGAGGCGACTGTGGCGACCGCGCCGCGCGGCTCACGCGGCAAGTCGGTTCCCGCGGGCAAGCCGCCGATGCTGGCCGCCGAGCGCAAGGTGGTGGTCGCCATCGACGCTGGCCACGGGGGTGAGGACCCGGGCGCGCGCGGCGCGACCGGCCTGCGCGAGAAGGATGTCACCTTGCAGGTGGCGCGCGAACTCGCCGACCAGATCAATCGCCAGCCGGGGATGCAGGCGGTCCTCACGCGCAACGGCGATTACTTCATTCCGCTGAAGCGGCGCTACCAGATCGCGCGCGAGCACAACGCGGACATGTTCGTCTCGATCCACGCGGACGCGTTCAAGAACAGCGACGCCAAGGGCTCGTCGGTCTGGGTGCTGTCCCCTCGTGGCAAGACCTCCGAAGCCGCGCGTTGGCTGGCCGACCGCGAAAACCGGGCCGACCTTGTCGGCGGCGTGTCGCTCGACGACAAGGACGACACGCTCGCCGCCGTGCTGCTCGACCTGCAACAGGGCTACGCGATGCAGGCCAGCGAATCGATCGCCGGCAACGTCCTGAAAGCGCTGGGCCGCCTTGGTCCCACCCATCGTGGCTACGTGGAGCGGGCCAACTTCGTGGTGCTGCGTTCGCCGGACGTGCCCTCGATCCTGGTCGAGACCGCCTTCATCACCAATCCTTCCGAGGAACGACGCCTGCGCGACGACGGTCACCGCCGTGAACTCGCCACCGCCGTCCTGGGCGGCGTGCGCAACTACTTCGAGTCGATGCCTCCGCCGGGTACCTGGTTCGCCGCCCAGGCGGCACGCCGGAACGGCACGTCGGTCGCCTCGACGGCGGCGTCGGCCCCGGCCACGCCGGCGGCAGGCGCCGACGCCGATGCCGTCGCCTCCGGCGCGGTGAAGTCGGCGACGCGCACGCCGCCACCGAAGAAGCCGGCCGCGAAGCCGGACGACAGGCAGCTCGCATCCGCCGATACGCCCGCGCCGGTGAAGAAATCCACCGCGCGCGCCGACGAAAACGTCCGCGACGTCCATCGCGTCAACCGCGGCGAGACGCTGACCGGCATCGCCCAGCAGTACGGGGTATCGGTCGGCGCGCTGAAGCTGGCCAACAAGATGACGGACAACAATGTGCGCATCGGCACGGTGATGGTGATTCCGTCGGGCTGAAGCGGGGCCGCACCCGCTTGGGCTATTCTTTCGACCTGAATGCCCGTCAGGTCGTGTCCCATGCCCATTCGTCCCCTTCCACCTGAACTGATCAACCAGATCGCGGCCGGAGAAGTGATCGAGCGTCCCGCCTCGGTGGTGAAGGAGCTCGTCGAGAACAGCATCGACGCCGGTGCGCGTCGCATCGAGGTCGACATCGAGCAGGGCGGGGTGCGGCTCATCCGCGTGCGCGACGACGGCGGCGGTATCCCGCGCGAGGAACTGGCGCTGGCGGTGGCATCGCACGCGACCAGCAAGATCGGCAGCTTCGACGACCTCGAGCGCGTGGCCAGCATGGGCTTTCGCGGTGAAGCGCTGGCGTCGGTGTCGTCGGTGGCACGCTTCTCCTTGACTTCCCGCCAGCAGGGCGAAGACTCCGCATGGCGCATCGATGTCGACGGCGGCCGCCTGCAGGAGGCGCGTCCCGCCCAGCATCCGCCCGGCACGACCATCGAAGTGCGAGACCTCTTCTACAACGTGCCCGCGCGGCGCAAGTTCCTCCGCGCCGAACGCACGGAGTTCGCGCATATCGACGATCTCCTGAAGTCGCTGGCGCTGGCGCGCGAAGGCGTGGATATCCGCCTCAGCCACAACGGCAAGCCGGTACGCCTGCTCAAGCCCGCGCGCGATGAAAACGCCGCGCTGGCACGCGTGGCCGAAGTGCTCGGCCCGGAATTCCCGGGGCAGGCGCTGCGCGTGGAACATGCCGCCGCCGGGATGCGGCTGTCCGGTTGGGTCGGCCTGCCGACCGCGTCCCGCTCGCAGGCCGACCAGCAGTATTTCTACGTGAACGGCCGCCTCGTGCGCGATCGTGTGGTCGCGCATGCGGTGCGCCAGGCCTATGCGGACGTGCTGTTCCATGGGCGCCACCCCGTCTTCGTGCTGTTCCTGGAGCTCGATCCCGCAGGCGTCGACGTCAACGTGCATCCCGCCAAGAACGAGGTCCGTTTCCGCGAGCAGCGCCTGATCCACGATTTCCTCTTCCGTACCTTGCACGAGGCCCTGGCACAGACCCGCGCCGGGGTGTCCGCGCCGATAGCCGAACCGTCCGTCCCGCTGATGGCGGCAGCCGGCGGCACGTCCTACGAAAACCGCCTGTCGTCTTCGCCGGCGATGCCGGCATGGCCGCAGGCATCGAGCCAGTCGCGATTGAGCCTCGGCGTGCGCGACGAGCCGCTGGCCGACTACGCCACGCTGTTCGGATCGATCGCGCCGCCACGACCCGCGACCTCGTGGACGCCGCCGTCCGGCAGCGAGGCGGAGCAGGGTGGGGATGTCCCGCCGCTGGGTTACGCCATCGCGCAGTTGAAGAACATCTACGTGCTGGCAGAGAACGAACACGGCCTCGTGCTGGTCGATATGCACGCCGCGCACGAACGCATCACCTACGAAAAGCTCAAGAGCGGCCGGATCACCGCCAACCTGCGTTCGCAGATGTTGCTCGTGCCGCTGACGATCGCGGTCAGCGCGAAGGAAGCGGCGGCGGCCGAGGAGCACGCCGACGCACTCGGCGAGTGGGGCCTTGAGTTGTCGCGCAGCGGTCCGGCTGGCGTGGTGGTTCGCCGCATTCCGTCGCTGCTGGAAGGCGCCGACGTCAGCCAGCTCACTCGCGACGTGCTGGCCGAGCTCGCCCAGCACGGTAGCTCGCGCCGTCTCGAGGAACTGGAAAACGAATTGCTTTCCACCATGGCCTGCCACGGCTCCGTGCGCGCCGGGCGCCGCCTCGGTATTCCTGAAATGAACGCGTTGCTGCGCGAGATGGAAGCCACGGAACGCTCCGGCCAGTGCAACCACGGCCGCCCGACCTGGGTGCAGTTGTCGCTGGGTGAGTTGGACCGCCTTTTCCTGCGCGGCCGATAGGTTTCCAAGAATCGGACGGCCAGCCGTCCATATGCCGAGGTTTACCCATGCTTTCCCCCTCCGAAACCGCATCCGTCGAACGAGCGCGCGCCGAACGCCTCGCCTTGCTCACGGCGCCAGGCGGATGGTTGAGCCTTGTCGGGCTCGAATGGCTGCAGCCCGGCCCCAACCGCCTGGGCAGTGCGCCGGACAACGACATCGTGTTGAAGGTGGGCCCGGAGCGGTTGGGCGTCGCCACGCTCGACGAGCGGGGCACCGTCGTGTTCGAACCGGCCAAGGGTAGCGGCGCCCTCGTCGACGGCAGGACGGTGGAACGCGCGGTCCTGGTGGACGATGCGTCGCCGACTCAGGCCGCTACCGAGGTACGTTTCGGCTCGGCGCATTTTTTCGTGATCGCGCGTGACGGCCGGAAGGCCTTGCGCGTGAAAGACGAGAACGCGGAAACGCGCACGGGATTCCTGGGGCTGGACTATTTCCCGATCGATCCGGCCTGGCGGATCGTCGCCGACTGGGTGCCGTTCGATCCACCGATGGAACTGGAGATGGGCACGGTGCTGGGCACGATCGAGAAGGAGAAGGTTCCGGGCAAGGCCGTGTTCGTGCACGAGGGCAGGACGTTCGAGTTGTATCCGGTCCAGGAAACACCGGACGCGTTGTTCTTCGTCTTCGCCGACCTCACCAGCGGCAAGGAGACCTATGGCGCGGCGCGCTTCCTCGACACCCCGCTGGCGAAGGACGGCAAGCTGGTGATCGATTTCAACGAGGCGCGCAATCCGCCTTGCGTGTTCACGCCGTACGCGACCTGCCAGCTGGCTCCGCCGGAGAATCGTCTCGACGTGCGCGTGACGGCCGGGGAACTGAACTACCGCGGCGCGTCGCACTGAGGCCGGTGGTTACACGCCCTTGAACGAAGCCTTGCGCCGTTCGAGGAAAGCCGAGGTGCCCTCGCGCATGTCCTCGGTGGAGAAGGCGATGGCGAAGCCCTGCGTTTCAAACGCCAGGCCCTGGTCGATGGCGCATTCGCCACCTTCGATCACGGCGTCGAGGATGCCCCTCAGTGCCAGCGGCGCCGCGGTCGCCAGCTGATCGGCCATCGCGTCCACCGTCGCGTCCAGTTCCTCGGCGGCGACGACACGGGTGACGATGCCCAGCCGTTCGGCCCGCGCCGCGTCCACCTGCTGGCCGAGCAGGCACAGCTCCAGCGCCGCGCCGCGCCCTGCAAGGCGGGTCAGCCGCTGCGTTCCGCCGAATCCGGGGATCAGGCCGAGACCGATCTCGGGCTGGCCGAAACGGGCCTTCTCGCTGGCCACGCGCAGGTGGCAGGCCATCGCCAGCTCCATGCCGCCGCCCAGCGCATAGCCCTGGATGCGGGCTATCACGGGCTTGCCGAGGCGCTCGATCGTGAGCATCAGGTCCTGTCCCGCGCGGGATGCGGCCTGCGCCTTCACGGGCGACCAGGCGGTCATCTCGGAAATGTCCGCGCCGGCCACGAAGGCTTTCTCACCGGCACCCGACAACACCACCACGCGCACCGCGTCGTCCTGGGCCGCCTGGCGGAAGGCCAGGGTCAGTTCGCCGATGGTTTCGCGGTTCAACGCGTTGAGCTTGTCGGGGCGATTGACGGTGATCGTGCGGACGGCGCCGCGGTCGGCGGTAGTGAGGGTGCGGAAGGCCATGTCGGGTTCCTGGCGGCGGGACAAGGAGGCGGATGGTAGCAGGCAGGGGAACCTTTGCCCCCGGCTTGGCGTCTCATGGCGAACGGGCGGGCCGGATGCCGATGGACTATCCTCCACGCACGCCCACGGTTCCGGGTTCACGGAGAACGGGATGTCACCCTTGCGTTTCCTGGTCATGTTCGTCGCGCTGTCGCTGTCCGCCGGAGCGGCGTGCGCGCAGTCGGCGCCCACGGCACCGGCCTCGGGTGCCCCGGCGATCGACAAGACCAAGCTGTCGTACGCCATCGGTTACCAGATCGGCACCCAGTTCGCGAACAGCGCGCAACCCGACGTCGATATCGCCGTCCTCGTGAAGGCCTTGCAGGACGGCTACGCGAAGCGGCCGCCCGGCGTGTCGATCGACGTGATGCAGCAGCAACTGGTGAATTTCGACGCCAAGGTGCAACGCGATTCGGCGGTGGAATTCCGCCGCGTGGCCCTGGCCAACGCGAAGCGCAGCGCCGATTTCCTCGCGCGCAACCGCACGCGTCCCGGCGTGGTCACCTTGCCGTCCGGTATCCAGTACGCCGTGCTCGCCAAGGGTCGTGGTCCGCAGGCCCAGGTCACCAGCACGGTGGTGGTCAACTATCGTGGCGCATTGATCGACGGTACGGAATTCGACAGCTCCTATGCGCATGGCAAGCCGGTGACGTTCACGGTGAACCGTGTCATCCCCGGCTGGCAGGACGTGATCCCGCGCATGCGGGTTGGCGATCGTTGGAAGGTCGTGATCCCGCCGGCGCTGGCGTATGGCGAACGCGGCGAACTGCCGCGCATCGGCCCCAACGAAGCCCTGGTGTTCGAGATCGAACTGGTCGATATCCGCCAGTAGGGCCGGCGCCGCCGCGCCGCCCCCGCTCGCGCTAGAATGGCCGACGGTATGGCCATCGCTACCTCCTCCACGCTTCCCTTGACGCCCTGCACGGGCGTCTGCCGGCTCGACGCGCGCGGCCTGTGCATGGGCTGCCTGCGCACGGGCGACGAGATCGCCCGGTGGTCGACCCTGAACGATGCGCAGAAGCTGTGGATCATGGATGAGATCCTGCCCCGCCGGCAGGCTGGCTGATGGACGACATGCTGGAGAGGCTTCGCGGCGCGCTGCTTCCCCTGGAGGCACCCCCTGGCCCGCGCGGGTGGAACCACGATGACATGGCCGAATTGATCGGCGATGCGCCGAGGCGTCCGGCCGCGGTTTTGATCGGCATCCGCGACGACCGCGAGCAGAACGTGCTGCTCACCGTGCGCACCGACACCTTGCAACAGCATGCGGGGCAGGTCGCTTTCCCCGGCGGCCGCGTCGAACCCGACGATGCCGGCGTGGTGGCTGCCGCGCTGCGCGAAAGCCAGGAGGAAATCGGCCTGGACGCGGCGATGGTGACGCCGCTGGGCTTCCTCGAATCGTTCGAGACCATCAGTGGCTACTCGGTCACGCCCGTGGTCGCGCGCGTTGCCGCCAACGCGGAACTCAAGCCGGACCCGGGCGAGGTGGCCGAAGTGTTCGAAGTACCTTTCGCGTTCTTCCTCGAACCGGCGAACCTGCGCCGCTACACGATGGAATTCCGTGGTCACCGCCGCGACATGGTCGAGTTCCTCCATGCGGGCTATCGCATCTGGGGCGTGACGGCGGCCATCCTGTTGAACCTGCTGAAACGGATGGGTCACCCATGCTGATCTCGCGCACGCTGATCGACGCGGCCACGGCCGCCCACTTGCCGGCGCACGACGTACTCTTCGTCGACGCGCGCTTCGACCTCAACCAGCCGGGAGGACGCGATCCGGGCAAGGGTGACCAGGACTATGCGTTGTCGCATGTACCGGGAGCGGTGCGTGCCGACCTCGACCGCGACCTCGCCGACATGGCGACGCCTTCGCAGGGACGTGGGCGCCATCCGCTGCCATCGGCCGCATCCTTCTCGGCATGGCTTTCCCGCGCCGGGTGGCGGCCCGACGTGCAGGTGGTCGTCTACGATGCCGCAGGCGGATCGCTCGCCGCCGCGCGCTTCTGGTGGCTGGCGCGGTTGGCCGGCATCGACAACGTGGCGGTGCTGGATGGTGGCTGGCCGGCGTGGCTGGCGGAGGGCCTGCCCACGGACAACGTGCTGCCGCTGCGCGAGCCGACGACGGTGCATGCCGTCTTCGACGAGGCGGGCACCGTGAACGCGGAAGCGTTGGCCGAAGGGGTCGCCAGTGGCCGCCTGCTCCTGCTCGATGCGCGTGCGGCGCCGCGTTACCGGGGCGAGGTGGAGCCGCTGGACCCGGTGGCGGGTCATGTGCCCGGTGCGCGCAATCGTCCCTTCTCCGACAACCTGGACGCGGAAGGCCGGTTCCGTTCGCCGGAGGAACTGGCGCGGGCATTCAACGCGATGATCGCCCCACACCCGGCGGAGGATGTCGTGCACATGTGCGGGTCCGGTGTCACCGCCTGCCACAACCTGTTGGCGATGGAGTACGCGGGCCTGTGCGGCTCGCGGCTGTATGCACCGTCGTGGAGCGGTTGGGTGAGCGATCCCTCGCGCGCGGTGGCGACGGGCGAGGGCTGAACGCCCTTCAGAGCGGAACCGTACGCCGCTCCCGCGCGCTCACCTGCGCCGCCTCGATCACGCGGATCACGTCGCGCGCCTCGCGCGCCTCCACCGGTAGCGCCGTGCCATCGCGGATCGCCGCGGCCACGCCGTCGTAGAAGGCGGTGTAGCGGCCGGGCAGGGTCTCGATCGTGGTCACGCTGCCGTCGGCGTCGGTGAATCGGCCGAACAGGGCCGCGTCGTCCTCGCCCCAGCCGTCGCCGCCGGGACGCCGCCCCTCGCGCAGCGCCGCCTCCTGCCCGTCGATGCCGTACTTGACGAAGCTGCCGCCGTCGCCATGCACTAGATAGCGCGGGCCGGGGTCGCGCACGAGCACCGAGGCGTGCAGCACCGCGCGGCGGCGGCCGTAATCGAGCACGAGGTGGAAGTAATCGTCGGCCCGCGCGGCGGCACGTTGCCGGGTCACGTCGGCCGTGACCGCCAGCGGCAGGCCGAACAACACCAGGGCCTGGTCGATAAGGTGCGCGCCCAGGTCGTAGAGCAGGCCGGAACCCGGTGCCTCCGTTTCGCGCCACCCTTGCTTGATCTCCGGCCTGAACCGGTCGAAATGCGCTTCATAGTACGCGACCTCGCCCAGCCGGCCGTCTTCGACGAGACGGCGCACGGTGAGGAAATCGTTGTCCCAGCGCCGGTTCTGGAAGACCGAGAGCTTGCGACCGCGTTCCGACGCCAGGGCGATCAGCGCCTCGGCCTCGGCGGCGTTCAAGGTGAACGGTTTATCCACGACCACGTGCTTGCCCGCCTCCAGCGCGGCGCGGGCGAGCGACGCATGGCTCTCGTTGGGAGTGGCGATCACCACCAGCTCGATCGTCGGGTCGGCGAGCAGGTCTTGAGGGTTTTCGTATGCCTTCGCCTCGGGAAAGTCGCGCAGGATGTCGTCGCAACGCCGGCTGCCGATGGCTGCCAGGCGCAGGCCTTCGGCGGCCGCGATCAGGGGGGCGTGGAAGAAGGCGCCCGCCGTGCCATAGCCGATGAGGCCGGTGGGGATCGGTTGGGTGAGGGTTCGGGTAGGGGTCATGGCGGCAAGGTTAGCGCGAGTGGCCTGATCGTTTCGTTTAGGATTCCACCGTTTTTACCGCTTTCGGGCCAGGCCATGACCACGTTAGACATCGACGCCGCCCAGCGCGGGCGCCTGCCCCGGCAGATTCCGTACATCGTCGGCAACGAAGGCTGCGAGCGCTTCAGCTTTTACGGGATGCGCAACATCCTCACCCCGTTCCTCGTCACCTCGCTGCTCATGTACCTGCCGGAGACGGAGCGGCCGGGCGCGGCGAAAGATGTATTCCATACCTTCGTGATCGGCGTGTACTTCTTTCCGCTGCTCGGCGGCTGGCTGGCCGATCGCTGGTTCGGCAAGTACCGGACCGTGTTGTGGCTCAGCCTCGTGTACTGCGTGGGCCACCTGTGCCTGGCGCTGTTCGAGCACAGCGTCACCGGCTTCTATACGGGGCTGGCATTGATCGCCCTGGGTGCGGGCGGAATCAAGCCTTGCGTCGCGGCCTTCGTCGGCGACCAGTTCGACGAGGGCAACCGGCACCTGGCCAAGGTGGTGTTCGACGCCTTTTACTGGATGATCAACGTCGGTTCCTTCCTGGCCTCGCTGCTGATGCCCTTCTTCCTGCACCGGTACGGCGCCGCGGTGGCGTTCGGCATTCCCGGCGCCTTGATGTTCGTCGCGACGCTGGTGTTCTGGAGTGGCCGACGGCACTACGTGATGCTGCCGCCGGCTGGCAACGATCCCCATGGATTCACCAAGGTCGTCCTTACGGCGTTGCTGGCGCGTGCACCGGGGCAGGGAAGGCCGGGATTGACGGTGGCGGTCCTCGCCGCCTGTCTCGCCCTCGCGTCGCTGGCGCTCGCACCGATGCTGGGCATCGTCGCCGCCCTGTGCCTCGCCTTCGTCTGCCTGCTCGGAGGCGTCGGCATCGGCACGCGCATGCAGCTGGAACGCGCGCGGGGCACGCATCCGGACGAAGCGGTCGACGGTGTCGGCGCGGTATTGCGCGTGCTCCTGGTGTTCGCGCTGGTCACCCCGTTCTGGTCGTTGTTCGACCAGAAGGCATCCACCTGGGTACTCCAGGCGAACGCGATGACCATGCCGGAATGGCTGCATCCCGCGCAGATGCAGGCGATCAATCCCGCCCTGGTCCTGCTGCTGATCCCGTTCAACAACCTCGTGCTGTTCCCCTTGTTGCGGCGCGCGGGAATCGAACCGACCGCCTTGCGCCGCATGACCACGGGTATCGCGCTCTCGGCCGTCGCATGGATGATCGTCGGCGCGATCCAGCTCGCGATCGACGGTGGCGATCCGGTCTTCGTCGCCTGGCAGATCCTCCCCTATGTGTTCCTCACGATGGGTGAGGTGCTCGTGTCCGCGACCGGACTGGAATTCGCCTATAGCCAGGCGCCGCCCTCGATGAAGGGCACGTTGATGAGCTTCTGGACGCTCAGCGTCACCGTGGGCAACCTCTGGGTGCTGCTGGCTAACGCGGGTGTGCGCAACGAGACGGTCCTCGCCGGCATCGCCGGTACCGGCATGGGTACCGCCGCGTTCCAGATGTTCTTTTTCGCCGTGTTCGCCGCCGTGGCCGCGCTGGCTTTCGGCCTGTATGCGAGGCGATACCGCGAGATGGATTACTACCGGCGCGCATGACGCCGCCTGCACGGGAAAACGTGGACGATCCGCGTGGACCGTGAAGGAGAAACGCGATGCCCCATCACAGACCGTCCTCACCGCTGCCCGCCTCCGCCGCCGTCGAGTGGCCGGGCAAGGTGGTCCTCGTCACCGGTGGCGCGCAAGGCATCGGCAAGGGCATCGCCGAGGCGGTGCTGGCGGCCGGCGGCAGCGTCATCATCGGCGACCTCGACGCGGAAGCCGGCAAGGCCTGCCTGGACGAGTGGAACGCGGGCGACCGCGCCGCGTTCCTGGTCCTGGACGTCTCCCGGGAAGCCAGCGTGAAGCGCTTCGTCGGCAGCGCGTTGCGTCGTTTCGGCCGCATCGACGGGCTCGTGAACAACGCCGGCATCGCCGATGCGCATACGGGGCCTGTCGAAGGCCTTGCGTGGCACGAATGGAAACGCCGCATCGACACCAATCTCGGCGGCGTCTTCCTGTGCAGCAAGCATGCGTTGCCGGCGTTGAAGAAGAGCAACGGAGCGATCGTCAACATCGCCTCGTCGCGTGCGCATCAGTCCGAGCCCGACACCGAAGCCTATGCCGCGAGCAAGGGGGGTATCGTGGCCTTCACCCATGCGCTGGCGATCAGCGCGGGACCGGTACGCGTGAACGCGATCAATCCGGGATGGATCGTCGTGGACGACTGGAAGAAACCGTCGCAGCGACGTCAACCGACGTTGTCCACCGCGGACCATGCGCAGCACCCGGTGGGCAGGGCGGGCGTGCCGCCCGATGTCGCGGCGCTCGCGGTGTTTCTGCTGTCGTCGCAGGCGGGGTTCATCACGGGAGAGAACTTCACGGTCGACGGGGGCATGTCGCGAAAGATGCAGTACGTGTAAGAGCATCGCCGACCCTGCCGGCGATGGATGCTAGCTAGATCGCCCCAGCCGGATCGGCGTCTTCACCCCGGCGGCGAAGCGTCGTTCTCCCTCGTCATAATCCCACTGTTCCACCACGCAGGCACCGCGATCCCGCGATGCCTCGTGGCGGATCACATGGAACGAATTGCTGATTCCTTCACGAATACGCCGGGATACCGCCGTGCCCGCCTGCACCGACCACAACCCGCTGGCCAGATGGCGTGCCTGCGTATCGAGCGGGCGCACGTAGGGCAGATGGATATGGCCGCCAAGGATGAGATCGGCACCCGCGGCGGCCCAGGCGGCGATCGCCCGTTCGTGGTTGATGAGCAGGTTGGCGACGTCCTTCTCGCGGATCACATGCACGGGCTGGTGCGTGACCACGATACGCAGCTGATCCTCGAGGGCCCGCGCCAGCCGCCGGCACACGCGATCGATCTGGCCATCGGACACCGCGCCGTCCTTGTGCCGTGACGGACGAACGGTATTCACGCCGATCGCCAGGACGTCGTCGTTCTCGAACTCCGGTTCCAGGTCATGGCCGAAGGCATGGCGGAACGCGCCGAAGGGGTCGACGATGCGCGCGAAGAGATTGAACAAGGGCACGTCGTGGTTGCCGGGGATCGCCAGCGTGGGACGGTCGTAGCCATCGACGAAGCGTTTCGCCGCCGCGAACTGCGCGCGGCGCGCGCGTTGGGTCACGTCGCCCGAGAGGATCACCAGGTCCGGCCGCAACGCGACGATGGCTTCGTGGAGCGCCGCTACCGCCTCGGGCCGCTCCGTGCCGAAGTGCGGATCGGATATCTGGACGATCACGCTCATCCCGGATCCTCGCCCGGCTTGCGCGTGCGGTCGGTGAGCAGGGACAGCGGTCGTGGCGCGGCGCGGAAGACCAGTGGCGGCATGAGCCTGACGATCTCTCCATCGACGGCCACCTTGATCGCATGGCGATGGTGTTTCGGCGTCACGGTGATTTCGCGGAAGCCGAAACTCACGGCGTTCTCCGCTTCACCGAGCTTGCCCAGCGCGCCATGCAGGATCAGGCCGAGCATGGTGAGCCTGCCGATCGGTTTCAACACGAGGCCGGCAAGCGTGCCATCGTTACGCATCACGTCGGCGGCTTCGCGCAGGCCGATCTTTTCGAGTTGCAGCGCGTTATTGCCCACGAACAGCGTGGGCGTGCGCAACTGGCGCGTGCGCTCGCCGTCGCTGACCTCGATGCGCAGGGGGCGGTAGCCGCGCATCATCGTCGCCAGTCCCGACCACAGCGCCACGATGCGATGCCTGCCGAAACGCTGTTTCCACGTTTCCCTGTCTTCCAGCACCTGCGGATAGAGACCGAGGCTGGCGTTCACGAGGAACACCCGATCGTTGACCATGCCGATCTGGGTATCGGAGGGCGTCGCCCTTAGCAGGGCTTCCGTGGCGCCGCGGGTGTCCGTGGGAATGCCGTGCGTACGGCCGACGAAGTTGAACGTGCCTTGCGGCAGCACACCCATGGGCAGCGACTCGGCCCAGGCCGTTCCCGCCACGCAGTTGATCGTTCCATCGCCGCCGGCGGCCACGATGGCTCCGCCTTCCCGCTTCGCGTGCGCGGCGGCATCGCGGACGAGGTCCTTGATGTCGCGGGTTCCGTCGATGAGGAAGAAGCGATGCGGGCGGCCCGCCGCGTCGAGGATCGAGGCGATCTCGGCGCGCGCGGCCTCGGCGTCCTGCTTGCCCGATCCGGCGTTCATGACGATGGCGAAGCAAGGGCATGGGTTCATTCGCCAAAACAACCATTCGCGGTGTCACGACCGCATGAAATCACGCCAGGCTCTTGCGCCCCTCGCGGAGCCGGAAATACTCCGCGCCGCCTGCGCACAGCGTCAACCATGCCAGCCCGGTCGCATACCCCGCCATCACGTCGCTGAAGTAATGCACTTGCAGGAGGATGCGGCTGATCCCGACGATGGTGATCATGCTCACCGCGGCCACCACGATGGCCCGGTGCCAGCGTGGCGGGCAGAGCACGAGCGCCACGTAGGCGAGCATGCCGTAGAACACCATCGACCCCGAGGCGTGGCCGCTCGGGAAGCTATAGCTGTGTTCGACGACGAAGCCATGGTCGTGCAGGGGCCGCTCGCGCTGGAACCATGCCTTCAACGCGCTGTTGATGACGGCGGTTCCCACCAGGGTGGTGATCCAGCTGGCCGCGAGGCGGAAATGACGGCGCCACAGCAGTGCGAGGAAGATGACGAACGTGGCGATGCCGACCACGAGGGGATCGCCGGCGTGAGTGACCAGGGCCACGGCGCGCAGCACCGCCGTGGGCATGTTCTCGCGCAGGGCCGCCGCGAGATCCGCGTCGAACACGGTCAGGCCGGCCGCCTCACGCACCTCGACCGCGATCGCGGTGGCGATCACCAGCATCGCCACCACCACGGCCACGGCGGTGGCGGGCCGCAGGAACGCGCGGGCGGCCGCGTCGTGGCCTTCGCGGCGGCGCATGGCGCGACGCCACGCCACGTCCGCACCGCCCAGCGCAAGAACGAGCAGGACGGCCCAGAGCGACAAGGCATGTCGGCTGATCCACTCGGTATCCATTCCGTTCGCTCCTCGTCTCGTGTCAGGATCGGCGATGTTGCCACGCCGCGCGCCCGCGGCTCGAGAAGGGGTCGTCCGATGAAAGCTCTATCCGCCCGCGCCATCCTTGCCCTGGCGCTTGTCACGGCGGGCTTTGCCGCCCATGCCGACGACGTGCCATTGGCGCACCGCATCGTCCGCGTCACGCTCGACGGTGCCAGCGACAAGGGCACCTCGGGACGCCTGATCCTGTTCGCCGCGCCCGCCTCGGCGGCGAAGGACGGCAAGCTCGAGGCTGTCGATACCAATCCGTTCCAGCCCAAGGCCGTGTCCGTGGCCGCTCGCGAGGTGGCATGGATCGCACCAGGCCAGTCGATCGACCTGGACACCGACGGGGAGGCGTTCCCGGCGGGGTTCTCGACGCTGCCGCCGGGGGATTACTTCTTCCAGGCCGTGCTCGACGTGGATAACGACTACAACTACGGCGGCCGCCATGCCGGCGACCTCATCAGCGACGTGACGCCGGTGAAGCTCACGCCGGGTGGCAGCCTGCCGGTGCTGAAACTGAGCAAGGCCGTGCCGCCGCGGGATCCCTGGGTCCTGCCGCCGATGGCGCCGCAGGCGGTTCGCGACGCCCTGCCGGAAGCGCGCCAGCATGCCCACGCGGAGATACTGCAAAGCCCGCTGCTGACCGCCTTCGCGGGCCATCCCGTGTCGGTCCGCGCCTGGGTGGTCACGCCGCCCGGCTACGATCCCAAGGGCACGACGCGTTATCCCACCGTCTTCCTCACCCATGGTTTCACGGGCGGCTTCGACCGTTACGCGGGGACGATCGCCTACCTGTGGCTGGCGATGTCCAAAAAAGAGATGCCGCCGATGATCTGGGTGCTGCTGGACGAATCGGGCCCGACCGGCACGCACGAGTTCGCCGACTCGGTGAACAACGGGCCGTGGGGCCAGGCACTCACCACGGAATACATCCCGTGGCTCGAAGGGCGCTACCGCATGGACGGCAAGCCCGGCGGACGCTTCCTCACCGGACACTCGTCCGGCGGCTGGGCGACGCTGTGGTTGCAGACGCGTTACCCCAAGGAGTTCGGCGGCACCTGGTCGACCTCGCCCGATGCCAGCGATTTCCGCGATTTCACCGGCGTCGACATCTATGCCGTGAATGGCAACGCCTACAAGAAGCCGGACGGCACGCCCATTCCGCTGGTGCGCGACAAGGGAAAGGTCATCGCTTCCCTTGAAACCTTCGTCAAGCTGGAAGACGTACTGGGCGCTTACGGCGGCCAGTTCGCCTCGTTCGAATGGGTGTTCTCGCCACGTGGCAAGGACGGCCGGCCCCAGCAGCTGTTCAATCGCGTCACCGGTGCTGTGGACCCCGCCGTCGCGGCGTACTGGCGCGACCACTACGACATCGCCCAGCGCCTGCGCACGCAGTGGCCGGCGTTGAAGCCGGACCTCGACGGCAAGATCCACGTCATCGTCGGCACGGCCGATACCTTCTACCTCGACGGCGCTGCGAAATTGCTCAAGGAAACCCTCGACGGCCTGCACGCGAAGAGCGATATCCGCTTCCTTCCCGACAAGACCCATTTCGACCTCTACACCGAGGGTGACGACCGGCAGGCGCTGTTGAAGAAGATCGCCTGGGAGATGTACGGCGTGGCGCGGCCGGGGCAGGGCAAGTAGGGGACGCCTCGCGGACTCGAATCGCCGACAGGGTCGGCTCCCACCACGGCCGGAAGTCATGCATGCCCCCCGCCAGAGCCGGAAGCCATGCATGCTTTCCCTCCTGAGCTACGGGCCATGCATGCCCTGGTGGGAGCCGGCTTTGTCGGCGATGCCTGGTGGGAGCCGACCCTGTCGGCGATGCTCTTCGACCAAGGTCCAGAGGCACCCTGGTAACCACTGTCCTACCCTCAAGGACGAATCCATCCCGGAGGCGCATTCATGGACTACGAGGCATCCTGGCGACGCTCGGTCGATGAACCGGAGGCGTTCTGGGGCGAGCAGGCGCGGTTGATCGACTGGCAAACGCCACCGCGGCGCATCCTCGACCAGTCCAACCCGCCTTTCCGCCGCTGGTTCGTCGGTGGAACCACCAACCTCTGCCATAACGCGGTGGATCGCCATCTCGATGCACGCGGCGACCAGCTCGCCATCGTCGCGGTGTCCACCGAAACAGGCGTCACCCGAGAGATCAGTTACCGCGAACTGCATCGCGAGGTGAACGCCTTCGCGGCCATCCTCGTCGAACTCGGCGTGGGCAAGGGCGACCGAGTCGTCATCTACATGCCCAACATCGCCGAGGCGGTATTCGCCATGCTGGCCTGCGCACGCATCGGCGCGATCCATTCCGTCGTCTTCGGCGGCTTCGCCGCGCACAACCTGGCCCTGCGCATCGACGATGCGGAGCCGAAGCTGCTGGTCTGCGCCGATGCGGGCATGCGCGGCGGCAAGATCATTCCGTACAAACCCCTGGTGGACGCGGCGCTGCGCGAGGCGAAGGCGCCACCGGCGCATGTGCTCGTCGTCCGGCGTGGACTCGATCCCGACATGGCATGGGTGACGGACCGCGACGTCGACCACGCGCCGCTGCGTGAGAAGCACCTCGATGCGAGGGTTCCCGTCGAGTGGCTGGAATCGAACGAGCCGAGCTATCTGCTCTACACCTCGGGTACCACGGGCAGGCCGAAGGGTGTACAGCGCGATGTGGGCGGCTATGCGGTGGCGCTCGCTGTTTCGATGACGGCGATCTTCGACCTGCAGCCGGGCCAGACCATCCTGTGCACATCGGACGTCGGCTGGGCCGTGGGGCACTCGTACAACGTGTACGGCCCACTCATCGGTGGATGCACCGCCATCCTGTACGAAGGGCTTCCCACCGGTCCCGACCCCGGCATCTGGTGGCGCCTTTGCGAGAAGTACAAGGCACGCACCATGTTTTCCTCGCCCACCGGCATCCGCGTGCTGAAGAAGCAGGATGCGGCGTGGTTGGGGAAATACGATCTCTCGTCGCTGAAGTGGATCTTCCTCGCGGGCGAGCCGCTCGACCAGCCGACCTACGACTGGCTCACCACCGGTACCGGCAAGACCGTGGTGGACAATTACTGGCAGACCGAAACAGGCTGGCCGGCCTTGTCCCTCATGCCGGGACTGGACCTCAAGCCGGTGAAGCCGGGTTCGCCCGGCTTTCCGACGTTCGGATATCGCATGCGCGTGATCGACGAGACGACCGGCGAGGAAAAACCGGCAGGGGAAAAAGGCGTGCTGGTGATCGAGCCGCCCTTGCCGCCGGGTTGCCTCACGACGATATGGCGTGACGACGAGCGCTATCGGCGCAGTTACTTCGGCCACTTCAAGGAACTGCTGTATAGCTCGCTGGACTGGGCGGTACGCGACGCCGATGGCTACTTCTTCATCCTGGGACGTACCGACGACGTGATCAACGTGGCCGGGCATCGCCTGGGCACGCGCGAGATCGAGGAATCGGTGGCGACGCTCGGCGCGGTGGCCGAGGTGGCGGTGGTCGGTATCGCCGACGAGCTGAAAGGGCAGGTACCCGCCGTCTTCGCCACGCTGAAGCAAGGCGTCACGGACGATCCGCGCGACGTGGCGCAGGCGATGGAGCGGCGCGTGGTGGAGTTGCTGGGGGGCGTGGCGCGTCCCGCCTGCGTCTACGTGGTGGGCGCACTGCCAAAGACCCGCTCGGGCAAGCTGCTGCGCCGTGCCCTGCAGGCGCTGATGCAGGACACCGACCCCGGCGACTTGTCCACCCTGGACGATCCGGGCGCCCTGGAGGAAATTCGCCAGGCCATTGCCCGCGGCCCGCACTGCGGGCAAAGACGGACCTGAGAGGGCCGTGCCCCGCCCCGCTGTGGGGGGCCCGCGCACCGCGGGCCCCCCGCCGCCGGCCCCCCCCCGGGGGGCCCGGGGGGCCCCCGGGGGCCGGGGCCCGGCCGCCCCACCCCCCCCCCCCCGCCTCCGGGGCCCCCCACAGGGACGCGGCTCCGCGAAGCGGTGCCCGCGTGAAGTGGCATTCTCCCGCGACGCAGCAAGGCCTCGTCGCGGCGGTGCGCTAAAATGGCTCTCTTTGCTTCGGAGAGTTCCATGGCACAGCAACCCTCGGCCGGTGCCCGCTTCCGCGCCGCGCTCGCGGCCGAACAGCCGCTGCAGGTGATCGGTGCGATCAACGCCAATCATGCGTTGCTGGCCAAGCGTGCCGGGTTCCGTGCCATCTACCTGTCCGGAGGCGGTGTCGCCGCGGGTTCGCTGGGCCTGCCGGACCTGGGCATCAATACGCTCGACGACGTGCTCACCGATGTCCGCCGCATCACGGATGTCTGCGACCTGCCGCTGATGGTCGACATCGATACCGGCTTCGGTCCCAGTGCCTTCAATATCGCCCGCACGGTGAAAAGCCTGGTCAAGTTCGGCGCCGCCGCTTGCCATATCGAGGATCAGGTCGGCGCGAAGCGCTGCGGTCATCGTCCGGGCAAGGAAATCGTCACCACCGAGGAAATGGCCGATCGCGTCAAGGCCGCCGCCGATGCCAGGACGGATCCCGACTTCTTCCTGATCGCCCGCACAGATGCCATCGCCGTGCTTGGCGTCGATGCCGCCATCGAGCGTGCCATCGCCTGCGTCGAGGCCGGTGCCGATGCGATCTTCGCCGAGGCTGCCTACGACCTGCCGACGTACAAGCGTTTCGTCGACGCGGTGAAGGTGCCCATCCTTGCCAACATCACCGAGTTCGGCCAGACGCCGCTGTTCAGCACGCAGGAGCTGGGTAGCGTCGGCGTGGGCATCGTGCTCTATCCGCTATCCGCGTTCCGCGCCATGAACAAGGCCGCCGAGAACGTCTACAACGCCATCCGCCGCGACGGTCACCAGCGCAACGTCATCGACACGATGCAGACGCGCGAGGAACTCTACGACCGCATCGGTTACCACGCTTACGAACGTCACCTCGACGAACTGTTCTCCAAGAAGGGTTAAGGAGTTACGCAATGAGCGACACCACCACCCAGCCCAAGGCGAAGAAATCGGTCGCCCTCTCCGGCGTGCCGGCCGGCAACACCGCGCTGTGCACGGTCGGCCGCAGCGGCAACGACCTGCATTACCGCGGCTACGACATCCACGATCTCGCGGCGAAGGGCTCGTTCGAGGAAGTGGCCTACCTGCTGGTGCACGGGGTTCTGCCGAACTGGATGGAGTTGAACGCCTACCGCGCCAAGCTCAAGCGGCTGCGGGGCTTGCCGGCCCCGGTCAAGAGCGCGCTCGAACTCCTGCCCGCGTCGACGCACCCGATGGACGTCATGCGCACGGGCGCCTCGGTGCTCGGCACGGTGCTGCCGGAGAAGGACGACCATAACCTCACCGGCGCGCGCGACATCGCCGATCGCCTGATGGCCAGCTTCGGCTCGATGCTGCTGTACTGGTACCACTTCAGCCATAACGGCAAGCGGATCGAAACCGAGACCGAGGACGAATCGATCGCGGCGCACTTCCTGCACCTGCTGCACGGGCGCAAGCCGAGCGACCTGCATTCGCACGCACTCGACCGTTCGCTGGTCCTTTACGCCGAGCATGAGTTCAATGCCAGCACGTTCGCCGCGCGTGTCATCGCCGGCACCGGATCGGACATCTACTCGGCGATCACCGGCGCGATCGGTGCGTTGCGCGGTCCCAAGCATGGCGGCGCCAACGAAGTGGCGATGGAAATCATCGCGCGTTATCGCGACGCGGCCGAGGCGGAAGCGGATATCCGCGCGCGCGTCGAGCGCAAGGAGATCATCATCGGCTTCGGGCACCCGGTGTATACCGTGTCCGATCCGCGCAACGAGATCATCAAGGAAGTGGCGCGCAAGCTCTGCACCGATGGTGGCAATCCGCGCCTGTTCGAGGTATCGGAGAAGATCGAGAAGCTGATGTGGGAACTGAAGAAGATGTTCCCGAACCTCGATTGGTACTCGGCCTCGGCATATCACATGATGGGCGTGCCGACGGCGATGTTCACGCCGTTGTTCGTCATCGCGCGCACCTCCGGCTGGAGCGCGCATGTGATCGAGCAACGACAGGACGGCAAGATCATCCGTCCGAGCGCGAACTACACGGGGCCGGAAGACCTGGCGTATACGCCGATCGAGAAGCGTTAAGTCCCCAAGAACCTGGTGGGAGCCGCTTCAGCGGCGATGGAGATGCCGCTCCGCAGGAATCGCCGGCATAGCCGGCTCCCACAAGAGTTACAACGCCGCCGCCAGGCGGGTGGCCTTGTCGATCGCCCGTTTCGCGTCCAGTTCGGCGGCGACATCCGCGCCGCCGACCAGGCGCACGTCGACGCCGCGCGCGACCAACGCGTCGTGCAAGTCGCGGTTCGGTTCCTGGCCCGCGCAGACGATCACGTTGTCCACGTCCAGCACGCGTGGCCGCCCCTCGATCAGGACATGCAGCCCATCGTCGTCGATGCGTTCGTAGACGACGCCACCGATCATCTGCACCCGCTTGTTCTTCAGCGTGGCGCGATGCACCCAGCCGGACGTCTTGTTGAGCCGGCCGCCCGGGCGGCCGGCGCTTCGCTGTAGCAGCCAGATCTGCCGCTCCGGCTTTTCCGGCTGTGCGGGCATCAGGCCGCCCGGTGTCGCCATGCTCATGTCGACGCCCCATTCCTTCGTCCACCGGCCGATATCCGTGGTGGGGGAGGGCGCCGCTTCGCTGAGGAACTCCGCCACGTCGAAACCGATGCCGCCGGCGCCGATGATCGCCACCTTCTTGCCTACGGGCGCATCGGCATGCAGGACGTCGAGGTAGCTCAGCACTTTCCCGTGGTCGGCCCCGGGAAGATCCAGCGCACGCGGCAGCACGCCCGTGGCGAGGATGACGGTATCGAAGCCGCCATCGGCGAGGACCTCCACGGTCGCCGGCGTGCCCAGCCGGCGTTGCACGCCGGTGGCGTCGAGACGATGGTCGAAGTAGCGCAGCGTCTCGCTGAATTCCTCCTTGCCGGGAATGCGCCTGGCCATGTTGAACTGTCCGCCGATGACCGTGGCGCGATCGAACAGTGTCACCGCATGACCGCGCTCCGCGAGCGTGGTCGCGGCGGCGAGGCCGGCAGGGCCCGCGCCGACGACAGCCACGCGCTTCTTCGTCGCGGCGGGCAGGATCTTCAGCTCGGTCTCGTGGCACGCGCGTGGATTCACCAGGCACGACGCGCGTCGGTTCTCGAATACATGGTCGAGGCACGCCTGGTTGCAGGCGATGCAGGTGTTGATCGCCTCGGGCCGCGCCGCGCGCGCCTTGTTCACCCATTCGGGATCGGCCAGCAGAGGGCGCGCCATGGAGACCATGTCCGCATCGCCGTTGGCCAGGATGCGTTCGGCGACGTCCGGCATGTTGATCCGGTTGGTGGTCACCAGCGGAATGCCCACTTCGCCCTTCATGCGCCGCGTCACCCAGGTGAACGCGCCACGCGGGACGCTGGTCACGATGGTGGGGATGCGCGCCTCGTGCCAGCCGATACCCGTGTTGATGATGGTCGCGCCCGCTGCTTCGATGGCCTTGCCGAGCGTGACGATATCGGTCCAGGACTGCGATTCGTCGACCAGGTCGAGCATGGACAGTCGGTAGACGATGATGAAATCCCCGCCCAGCGCCTCACGCATGCGGCGCACGATCTCGATGGGAAAACGCATGCGGTTTTCGGCCGGGCCACCCCAGCGGTCCGTGCGCTTGTTGGTGCGCGGAGTGAGGAACTGGTTGATCAGGTAGCCTTCCGAACCCATGACCTCGACGCCGTCGTAGCCGGCATCGCGCGCCAGCTTCGCGCTGCGCACGAAGGCATCGATGCTGCGCTCCACCCCTCGCGCGGACAGCGCGCGCGGCGTGAAGGGGGTGATCGGCGACTTGATCCGCGACGGTGCCACGGAAAACGGCTGGTAGGCATAGCGTCCCGCATGCAGGATCTGCATGCAGATCTTCCCGCCCTCGGCATGCACCGCGCGGGTGACCTTGCGATGCCGGCCGACATGCCAGGGCATCGACATCGTCCCCGACATCGGCTTCAGCCAACCCTGGATGTTCGGCGCGATGCCACCGGTGACGATCAGGCCCACGCCGCCACGCGCACGTTCGGCGAAGAACGCGGCGAGCTTGTCGTAATCCGCCGCCTTGTCTTCCAGTCCCGTATGCATCGAGCCCATGAGGACGCGATTGCGCAAGGTGGTGAAACCCAGGTCGAGCGGGGCGAGCAGGTGCGGATAGGCCACGGGAGGCTCCGGTTCAAACGATCGTTCGAATGATCGTCGCAACCGGCGCCGACGGCAAGGGCGGGCGCAGCAGTGGGCCAGGCGCCCCAGCGGCGTTACGGCGTGTATCGCCGCGTTTACACGCGGGGCCCTACGGCCGGTCCGCGAAAAACGCTAAATCCGCATGGCAGCACGTTCTTGCGAGGCGGATTGACGAAGGCACGCAATTTGCTCCGTTCTTTCACCCGGTGCGTTGGCAGGACGTCCGGTCATCCCGAAAAAACAGGGGTTTCGCGTCGCTCACAGGAGACTCTCCCATGCGTAAGACTCTTATTGCCACGGCGATCTGCCTCGCCATCGGATTTGCCTTGCCGGCCATGGCCGACGACACCCAGACCGGATCCTCGGGTGCCAGCGCGCAGCGCAGATCGATTGCCGTGCAGTATTCCGATAGCTCCACCTATACGGACAGCTCGACACACAGCCGGACCGACACCACGTCCGGATCGTTCAACACCACCAATGCCATCTCTTACACCGTGCTCAACGGAAGCGTCAGCAACGTGGGCGTGAGCGGCATCGGCAATATCGCCCGCAACCTCGGTAACGCCAATGGCGGACGCGGTGGCAGTGGCGGCGACGGCTACGGCGCCGTCGGTTACGGCGGCACGGGCGGATCGGGCGGAGATGGCGGCAACGCGCGTGCGCGCGGCGCGGTCGGTGGCGACGGCTCCGCGTCGAGTGGCGACGCGGGTGCGTTGACCGCCTCCGCGGGGGGCGAGGGCGCGGGCGAGGGCGTTAACGCCAACGGCGACGGTGGCCGGGCCAACGCGCGCGGTGCGGGTGCCGACACGGCGACCGGCGGCTCCACGGCCAGCACCGGTGGCGCAAGCGCCAGTACGGGCGGCGCGGGAACCTCCGGCGACGCGACCGGAACGGCCACGGGCGGAACCGGCACAGGCGGTGCCGGTGGCACGGCGATGGCGGCCGGCGGCGAAGGCGGTGCCGGTGGCGCGGGCGCGTCGGGCACGGGTGGCGCAGGCGCGGGTGCCGACGGTGGCGCCGGTGGCGCGGGTGGCACGGCCTATGCCGACGCGGGTGCATTCGACATGTCCAACAACATGGGCAGCGCGGGCGCGGCGGCCGCCGGCATCTCCAACTTCGCGCAGAACAGCGGCGCGGCGTCGTTGATCCAGCAGGGCGTGAATGTCCAGGCCAACCTCAGCGTGGGCTCGGCTCCGTAACGGCTGGACCGGTAGCAAAGGGAACCACGGAGCGTTCCGGCGCTCCGTGGTCATCCGAAGGGAAGCACCAGCACCTTCAGGAGAACACCCATGCGGCAGCAACACGAACATCGGGCGCGACGGGCGTGGGCCCTGGTAGCCCTGGCTTGCGTCGGCGGAACCGCGTTCGCCACGCCTCCCGCCAATGAACCGCCACCGGCCGCGTTCGGCAAGGCCACTCCCGTCGAACAGCTGCAAGCCATGACCGGTGGCAGCGGGACCACGAACAACATCAACCAGCAGACGCTCAACGGCACGATGAGCGACACCGAGGCGAAGAACACCATCAGCGGCGGCAATGTCGTCTCGGGTAGCGCGTTCGACAACTCGGCCGGCTTGCCGACGGTGATCCAGAACTCCGGCAACAACGTGCTGATCCAGAACTCCACCATCGTCAACGTGCGGATGAATCCATGAAGGCCGCCTGTGCCCTCGCACTCTTGCTCGTCGTCGTGGCGCCCGCCGCGCCGGCGATGAAGGCGGAGGTGCAGACCAGCCCGGGTACCTCGTACCCGGTGCGGATGACGAGCCTGAAAGAGGCGCGCTTCCGCAACACGATCCGGCAGAAGTACGACTTCAGTTGCGGCTCCGCCGCCGTCGCCACGCTGTTGACCTATCAATATGGCTATCCGGTCGACGAGCAGTCCGCCTTCGACGTGATGTACACCCACGGCGATCGCGCGAAGATCGGCAAGGAGGGATTCTCGTTGCTGGATATCAAGCGGTTCCTCGCCTCGCGCGGTTTCGAGGCCGATGGCTTCGAGGTGCCGCTGGAGAAGCTCGACAACGAAGGCGTTCCCGCGATCGTGCTCATCAACGAGCGCGGCTATCACCACTTCGTCGTGGTGAAGGGCTACAAGAACGGCCGCGTGCTGGTGGGCGATCCGGCCCGTGGCACACGCGCCATGTCCAAGCGGCGGTTCGACGCCATGTGGAACAACGGTGTCGTCTTCGTCATCCACAACCAGCGCGACCGCGCCATCTTCAACAGTCCACGCGACTGGGCGGTCGCTCCCGCGGCACCCATCGGAGACGGCATACAGCGCAACGGGCTGGAGCCATTGGTGATGCCCAAGCGCGGACCGGGGGATATATGAAAACCCGAACACTGATCACCGCCGCCATCCTTGGTGGTGCCTGCGCCACCGTCTGCGCCGCCGAGTTTCCCGCGAACCGCAGCGTATCCGACGTGCGGTTGGACCGTATCCGCGGCGGTTTCGACTTCGGCGACAACCTTCGCGCTTCCTTCGCGCTGCAGCGCACCGTGTTGATCAACGGCATGGAAGCGATGCGCACGACCATCACCGTTCCGGACATCGCGAACATCACCCGGGACCAGGCGGCGGCCTTGCAGGATGCCTTGCGCACCACGGTCGTCACCAACGGTGCCGGAGGCGTGGCGGGCGCGGTGCCGACGTCCCCGGTGCAGGATACGGGCGCAGCCTCCACGCCGGCCGCCACGGTTCCGGCGGCGGCATCCGGCAGTGCGGCGACAACCCTGGCGACCGTCTCGGCCGCGCTGCCGAATTCGGCGCTGCCAGGCCTCATCGTGCAGAACTCGCTCGACAACCAGGCCATCACGGCCACCACCACCATCGACGCGTCGGTCAACAGTGCGCGGATGCTCGAAAACATCCGCATGGCGGAGTCGGTCAACGACGCGGTGATCAAGTTCCGGGGGAATTGACGCATGTATCGCAATGGCAGGGTGATGCAGGCAAAGACGTGCGCGGGTGCCCTGGCATTCGCGGTGCTTCCGATGTGGATCGGCGCATGCCTGGCGCAAGAGGCCACCATCGATCCGGTCCTGCGCGAGAAGATCGACGCGCAAGGAAGGCGCATAGATGCGATGCGCAGCCGCATGGCGGAGCAACTCGCCGAACTCGAGCAGATGAAGCGCGAGCTGGCCGTGCAGGAAATGAACTACAACGACCTGCGCAAGGCGGTCGGGCTCAATGCGCTGGAAGAGGCGCGCGGCGGCTCCGCCGCGCTCGCCGATCCGCGCGCGCAGGCCACGCCGGGGCAGGAGGTCCCGGGCGCGCCGCCGCCCGGCGCGCCCCCGGCGGCAACGTCCGGGCAGGTGGTCGCCACGCAGCCGGTGGGACGACGGCCGGAAACGGACGATCGCCCTCCCGAGGTCGCTCCGATCTTCGACCAGCCCGGCGTGCTCACGCCCAAGGGCAAGCTGATCGTCGAACCTTCCTACCAGTACGGCTACTCGTCGAGCGATCGTGTCGCGCTGGTCGGTTACACGGTGATTCCGGCCATCCTGATCGGCCTGGTCGACGTGCGCCAGGTGAAGACCACCACCCAGACAGGCGCGGTGGCGTTCCGCTACGGCCTCACCAACCGCATGGAGGTCGAAGTACGCATTCCCTACGTCGACACGCATACGGACACGATCAGCCGCGAGATATTCACCGGTACGGCACAGGATCGCCTGTTCACCACGAGCGGCAAGGGTCTTGGCGACATCGAGGCCACCTTGCGTTACCAGATCAACGACGGCGGCGCGGACAAGCCGTACTACGTCGGCTGGTTCCGCGCCAAGTCGCGAACGGGCCGCGACCCCTTCGAAGTCACCAGCGACTGCGTGACGCGCTGCGTGGAGAACTTCACCGGCACGGGGCTGCCACTGCGCAACCCGACGGGATCGGGCTTCTATTCGGCACAGCTGGGCGTTACCTGGCTGTATCCATCCGATCCGGTGGTGTTCTTCGGCAACCTTAGCTATCTGCATAATTTCGAGCGGAAGAACGTCAGCCGTAACGTACTTCTCGCCGGCAAGCAGTTCCTGGGTGACGTGAAGGCCGGCGACATCGCCGATATCAGCATCGGCATGGGCCTGTCGTTGAACGAGAAGGCATCGATCAGCATCGGCTACGACCAGGCCTTCGTCGCGCGGACCACGCAAAACGACCATCCGTTGCCGGGTTCCGCGCGAGTGACGCTGGGCTCCCTGTTGGTGGGCGGTTCCTACCGCTTCAACGACAAGGAAACGTTGAACGTGACGCTCGGCGTAGGTGTGACGGGCGACACACCCGACACGACGATCACGGTGCGCGTCCCCATCACCTTGTAGGTTCACATGGGTTTCACTCATTCCCACCTGAACGCGTTTCGAACGCGTTCGGGTTCCCGTGCACGCGCCGCACACATCATGGATCGTTAAGATTTCAGGGGGGTTAGAACACACACACTTTGCAGGGAGTTCCACATGCGCACACGTCCACATCGTTACGCCAAGGCCACCGCGGGCCTGGCCATCGCTTCGCTAGCCATCCTGGGTGCCACTGCGCATGCGCAGGACAGCAACAAGAAGTCGCAGTCGCCGGCGCTGGACAACATCAGTGTATGGGTGGGTGGCTACTACACCAACAACGACACGACGATCGGTGCGAACACGGGCATCTTCAACACCAGCGGCGACGTGAACCTCGAGGACGACCTGGACTTCAAGAAGCACAAGACCGTGCCTCGTGTCCGCCTGGATTTCCTGATCGGCGAGCACCAGGGCTTTTCCTTCGACTATTACGAGGTCGACCGCTCGCATTCCAAGACGCTGTCCGAGCAGATCAACTTCCTCGGCAATCCCATCGCCGCGAGCGCGCGCGTGAAGGGCGATCTCAAGTTCACCTTCGGCAGCGCCGCGTACAAGTGGTGGTTCGGTACGGGCGACGACGTGTTCGGCGTCGGCCTGGGCGCCGCGTACTACAAGGTGCAGGCGAGCATCTATGGCACGGCCACGGTGAACGGTCAGACCTTCCAGGACGGCTCGGCCAGCGACACCAATGCGTGGGCGCCCAACCTGCAACTGGGCTGGCGGCATGCGTTCAACGATCAATGGCGCATGTATTTCAACGCGTCCGGGGTGAAGCGGAACGGCGGTTCGCTCAATGGCCACATCTGGGATGCGGCGCTCGGCGTGGAATGGTTCCCATGGCAGAACGTCGGTTTTGGCGCGGAGTACGCCTATACGAAGATCAAGCTGCACCAGGACAAGCGCAATTACGACCTCGATCTCGACATGAAGCTCAACGGACCGGCCGCGTACGTCCGTTTCCGCTTCTGACCATCCGGATGGCGAGCCGGCGTGATGCCGGCCGCCTTGCCGGGGGGAATCCCGCGGCCGCCGCGCGGCGGCCTCTTTCTCGTGGTGGGAGCCGGCCCTGTCGCTTGTGGTGGGAGCCGACCTTGTCGGCGATCCCGCGGCAGCGGGCCGGGTCATGGCAAGCGCCATCGCCGCCTAGGCGGCTTCCCACCAGGGCACTCCTTGCCCCGTGGCGATTTTCAGCATCCGCTCAGGCCAGCGCCTTCCGCTGCGCGCGGCGCGCCCACAACCAGCCGCCGCCGCAGATGCCCACGACCAGGATCACGTCGAGCAGCCACGGCGCCCAGGGACGGGCGTCGAACCAAGGCGCCACCAGATGGTCGTGGGCGATCATTCGTGCGGCGGTCCAGGCGATGGCGCCGGCGCCGATATAGACGACGACCGGGAAGCGCTCGATCAACTTCAGGATGAGCGTCGAACCCCAGACCACCAGCGGCACGCTGATGGCGAGGCCCAGCACCACCAGGCCCATGTGGCCCTTGGCCGCGCCGGCGATCGCGAGCACGTTGTCCAGGCCCATCAGGGCATCGGCGATGACGATGGTGCGTATCGCGGCCCAGAAACTGGAGGCTGGCGTGATGTTCGGGTCGTGCTCCTCGTGCTTGAGCAGCTTCCAGGCGATGGGCAACAGCAGGATGCCGCCCGCCAGCATCAGGCCCGGGAGCTTCAGCAGCCAGATCACCGCGAAGGTGAGGGCGATGCGCAAGGCGATGGCGCCGAACGTGCCCCAGAAGACGGCTTTCTTCTGCAGGTGGCGAGGCAGGTTGCGCGCCGCCAGCGCGATCACGATCGCGTTGTCGCCGGCCAGCACGAGGTCTAGCAGGATGATGGCGGCGAGGCCGGAAAAGAATTCGGGAGTGAGGAAATCCATGCGGTGAGACCCTTCGCGCGCTGTGTGGACCAATGCGGCAGCGACGGGTACGCGCGCCCGCCGTCACCGCAAAAGTCTCGTTCCCGGCGCGAAGCCGCCGCGACGACCGGGGCGCGTGGGGCGCCCGTACTGACGATCGTCGCGCACGGGAGCGACAGACGCCCCCGCGGAACTACTCCCCTTTGGGTTGTAGTGGGGCGCATTGTGGCGGTTGGGATGCAGCGCGGCAAGACATGCATGGGGGCTCACCGGTTAAAATCGCCGGCTTTCCCAACCCATCGCGAGTGAAGTCCATGAGCGCACACGACATCCGTTCCGCCACGCGTCCCGATCCGGACCAGCCGCTGGTGGACATCGCCAACTACGTGGCCGACTACACGGTCGACTCGCAGGAGGCCTACGACACCGCGCGCTACATGCTCCTGGACTCCCTGGCGTGCTCGGCCCTCGCGATGAAGTTCCCCGATTGCGTCAAGCACCTGGGCCCGGTCGTCCCGGGCGCCGAATTGCCCGGTGGCACGCGCGTACCGTTCACCTCGCACGAACTGGACCCGGTCCAGGCGGCTTTCGCCATCGGCACCCAGATCCGCTACCTCGATTTCAACGACACGTGGCTGGCCGCCGAATGGGGCCATCCCTCGGACAATCTGGGCGCCATCCTGTCGGTGGCCGACTACCTTTCCCGCAAGGCGGTGAAGGAGGGCGGCAAGCCCCTCACCGTGCGCGACGTGCTCGGCTATGCCATCAAGGCGCATGAAATCCAGGGCTGCTACGCGCTCAGGAACAGCTTCAACCGCGTTGGCCAGGACCACGTGATCCTGGTTCGCCTCGCTTCCACCGCGGTCGCCACGGCCATGCTCGGCGGCGACAAGGAACGGATCACCACGGCGGTCTCGCACAGCTGGATCGACAACGGCGCCCTGCGCACCTATCGCCACGCGCCGAACACGGGCCCGCGCAAGAGCTGGGCCGCCGGTGACGCCTGCCGTCGCGCGGTGACCCATGCGATCAACGCCGTTTACCGCGACGTGGTGGGTTACCCTTCCGCGCTGACGGCGAAGACCTGGGGTTTCTACGACGTGGCCTTCAAGGGCAAGGCCTTCGAGTTCGAGCGTCCCTTCGGCAGCTACGTGATGGAGAACGTGCTGTTCAAGATCAGCTTCCCCGCCGAGTTCCACGCGCAGACCGCCGTCGAGTGCGCCATGGCGCTGCACGCCCAGGTGGCCGGCCGCCTGGACGAGGTGGAAAAGGTGGTGATCGAGACCCAGGAGGCGGGCTGCCGGATCATCGACAAGACCGGCCCCCTGGCGAACTACGCCGACCGCGACCATTGCATCCAGTACATGGTGGCCGTGCCACTCATCTTTGGCCGTCTCACGGCGGATGATTACAACGACGCCGTCGCCGCGGACCCCCGTATCGACGCACTGCGCGACAAAATGACCGTGGTGGAGAATCCGCAATTCACCAAGGATTACTTCGATCCGGAAAAGCGCTATATCGGCAATTCGGTCCAGGTGTTCTTCAGGGACGGCTCGTCCACCGAGAAAGTCTCGATCGATTTCCCGATCGGCCACCGCAAGCGTCGTGCCGAGGGCATTCCCGTGCTGTTGAAGAAGTTCGAGGCCGCCCTGCGTGCGGAGCTGCCGGCAGAGCGGGTCGAGCGCATCCTCGCGGTCACTTCCTCGCCGGAAAAACTCGATGCCATGCCCATTCACGAGTTCATGACGCTCTTCACGGCTTGATAATGGCTGTGACTCAAGTATGAACGGCGGTTTTTAGCAGGTGCTCAATTGTTTGATTTTTGCTAAACTGCCGCCGCCCGTTGAAGGGGTATGAAAGCGAGGGACGGCCGAAGTCCCCGGATTCGACAAGAGTTCTACGCGCGATTTCCGTCTGGGGTGGAGCGCGGACGCGAATACCAATAATGAGGAGACACCGATGAAACGTAAGGGCTTGTTTTTGCTGATCGGCTTGGCCCTGGGCGGCGTGGGTGCCGTTCACGCGCAGGAATCCGCCGACACGGCGGGTAACGGCTATGACGGCCGCTGGTACATCGCCCCGACGGTTGGCGGTTACTACAACGACACCGATCGCAACACCAACAGCCGCCAGGTTTACTACGGCCTGGGTTTCGGCAAGTTCATCTCGAACAACGCGTCGATCGACATCTTCGCCGATCGCACCAAGCGCGATAACGATGGCGTTGGCCATTGGTCGAACAACAGCTACGGCGTTGCCGCCCGCTTCTACGCTGGTGCGTGGGACAGCTGGCGTCCGTACCTGCTGGCCGGCGTGATGGGCTCGTACCACCACAACCCGTCGGACAATGGCTGGTCCCCGGCCGCCGAACTCGGCGTCGGCGTGTCCAAGACCATCACCGACAGCTCCGACTTCCGCGTGGAAGCCGGCTATCGCTACGACTGGGACGACAAGACCACCGACAGCGAGAACGGCTACGGTGACTGGTTCCTCGGCTTCTCGATCGTCTCGCGCTTCGGCGAGCCGCCGGCTGCCCCGGCTCCCGCCGCCGCACCGGCTCCGGCTGCTCCGGACTGCTCGACCCTCGACAGCGATGGCGACGGTGTGAACGATTGCGACGACAAGTGCCCGGCCACCCCGGCTGGCACGATCGTCGGTCCGGATGGTTGCCCGCAGAAGGTCGTCATCGACCTGCGCGGCGTCAACTTCAAGTTCGACCGTCCGAAGAAGGGCGAGACGAACATCGGTCCGACCCTGCAGGAGCCGACCAGCGAATCGCTGGGCGTCCTCGACCAGGCTGTCGACACCCTGCAGCGTTACCCGCAGGTCAAGGTCACGGTTGCCGGTTACACGGATAGCGTCGGTAAGGACGCGTACAACCAGGGCCTGTCCGAGCGTCGCGCGAAGATCGTGTTCGACTACCTGACCTCGCACGGCATCGGTGCGGATCGTCTGGAAGGCCCGATCGGCCACGGCGAGAACAACCCGATCGACACGAACGACACGGCCGAAGGCCGCGCTCGCAACCGTCGCACGGAACTGCAGGTTCAGCAGTAATCCTTGCAAGATCGGTAGTAGCTGTAAGAAAGGAGCCCGGCGAAAGCCGGGCTCTTTTTTTGTGCTCCCGGTGGGAGCCGACCTTGTCGGCGATCCCGCGGCAGTGGGCTGGTTGCATGTACGGCTCGGCTTCGCCCTCGCGTTCGTTGCGTGGCGGGGGAGCTGCCGGGCGCCACTCTCGGCGCGACGGTAGTCGCCGTCCCTTGGGAAGGGATGCCGCTGCGCGGCCGTGTTTGATGGCTGCGCCCCTTCGGGCTCGGACGGTCGGGCGGGGGTTTCCGATTCGCCCTCCTGGCTCAGCGGAAACGGCCGGCCATCCCTGGCCGGC